>NZ_JAGDFV010000005.1 GCF_017497985.1 Meiothermus sp. CFH 77666 | reverse complement strand
TACTTACGAGATGTAATCCTGAGCCTCTTGCACCTCAAAAAGTGGCCGGTGTTGCGCTCGGTTAGAAAGTTCTCGGCTAATCCCTATCCTCTACTCAAGCTAATCCGAGGGTTGTGATAAAAGCCTGCTTCCCACCTCCTTGAATATCCAAGGTGTTCAAGTTTACAGGATAATGAAGCCATGATTCTCCAAGGCAAAACCGCCCTCATTACCGGGGCCGGAAGCGGCATTGGAAAGGCCATAGCGGAAGTGTTCGCCAGGGAAGGGGCCAGGGTCATCCTGAACGACCTCTCCCCTGCTGCAGCCGAGGTTGCGCAGGCCGTCGGCGGGGTCTTTCTCCAGGCCGACCTGTCCGATCAGACCGCGGTCAAGACGCTCGCCCAGCGGGCCCTCGAGCAGGGCCCCATTGACATTCTGGTCAACAACGCCGGTTTGCAGCGTATCAACCCGGTAGACGAGTACCCCGAGGAAACCTGGAACATGATGCTCCAGGTGCTCCTGACAGCTCCTTTCCAGCTCATCAAGTACACCCTGCCGGGTATGAAAGCCCGCCGGTGGGGCCGCATCCTGAACATTTCTTCGTTGCACGGGCTGGTGGCCAGTCCCTACAAGTCGGCCTACATCTCGGCCAAGCATGGCTTGATGGGCCTGACCAAGACGGTGGCGTTGGAAGTGGCCGAGTACGGCATCACCTGCAACGCCATCTGCCCGGCCTACGTCAAGACCGGCATTGTCGAGAGCCAGATTGCCGACCAGGCCCGCACCCTGGGCATCTCCGAGGCCGAGGTCATCGAAAAGGTGATGCTGGCCCCGGCAGCTATCAAGCGCTTGATCGAGCCGGAGGAGGTGGCCGAATACGCTCTGTTTCTGGCCTCCGACAAGGCAGGGGCCATTACCGGTTCGGCCCAGGTGATCGATCTGGGCTGGACTGCACGGTAGGGCACTATTCACGTATGTTAACCATCCGACTTCAAAAAGCTTTGTCCTGGACAGAATAGTAGCCGCCCGGACGAGAGGCTACATCGTGTAGAGCGCGATAACGATGCACAAGGTGGGTACCGGGAAGCATTACTTACCCCTTTAGCGCTTGTAGACCCGCCGCTCGGCCTCGATGGCCTGCAAGACTTCCTGAATGTCTTTGGTCAGGGCGCGAATCTCGTCCAGATCAGTGGTGCTTTTGAGCTGGGTTTTGAGTTTGTCGAGGCGCATTTCGTAGTACACCTCGCGTACCCGGGCCATGGCCACGGTCAGGTGGGCCTCGAGGTTGGTCTGGTCAAAACTGGGGCTTTTCATGAGCACATCAATCAGCCGGGCCCCCTCCCCCCGCTGCTCGAAGTGTTTGAGGATACGGCTCTTACCCTGTTCGGAACGGGCCGCCTGCATGAAGTCGGCCAGCAGGCTGCCCTCTGGCGGCCAGGTGTGGTCTTCGACATACAGCGCCCACTGCACAAACTCTTCCTCGGGCACCGAGTACAGGAGGGCAATCACATCCAGCTCGCGCAGCAGGCGCTTTTCGGTGAGGTCGGGGCGGCTCAGCCCCAGGCTGGCGACCCGGTCGGTTCGGAGGGGCGCAGCGCCGGGGGTAGGGCGTCCTGCAGCGAACCGCGCCCTGGCCAGATAGTCTTCCAGCGCACGCGGCGAAAGCTCCAGGGCTCCGATCACCTTGGCCTTGAGCTTTTCCACCACCCGGTCGAAGGGCTCGCTCGAGACCAGACGAGGTTTGAGGGCCTCGAGGACTTTTTGTTTGTGTTCGGGGCGGCGCAAGTCCAGCCCACTGGCGGCCACCTCGAAGCGGTACTCCACTTCGGGCAGCGCCGCGTTCAGGGCTGCTTCAAAGCGCACTTTGCCATCCGGTACCAGCAGCAGGTCGCCCGGGTCTTTACCGCCCTCGAGCAGCACCGCATAGACCACAAAGCTTCGGGCAATCTCCAGGTTGAGGCTTTGCAGGGTAGCCTTGCGCCCAGCCTCGTCGGCGTCGAAGGCGAGGTAGAGCTCGGCGGCATCGGCCCGCTTCAGGAGATGGGCCTGCTCGGCAGAGAGCGAGGAACCCAGCACCGCCACCGCCTCGCTAAAGCCCATCTGGTGCAGGGCAATCACATCGAAAAGCCCTTCCACCACCACTGCACGCCCTCGCTCCCGAATGGCCGCCCGGGCCTGGGGGTAGCCATAAAGCAGCAAGCTTTTTTTGAACAGGGCCGTTTCGGGCGAGTTGAGGTACTTGGGGTGGTCGTCCTGGGCCAGGGCCCGGGCCGTAAAGGCCACGGTGCGGCCCAGGGCGTCCTGGATGGGAAAGGTGATGCGATTGCGGAAGCGGTCAAAAAAGCGCCCCTCGCGCTCCATCAGCACCCCGGCTTCCAGGGCCTCCTGGGGGCTCACCCCCTGAGCGTGAAGGTACTTGAGCAGGCCATCCCGGCTGGCTGGGGCATAGCCCAGGCCAAACTGCTCGATGGACTCGGGGGTCAAGCCGCGGGCTTGCAGGTATTGCAACGCTTCACCCCCAAGGTGGGAACGGAAGTAAGTCTGGGTGAGCTCGAGGATTTGCAGGGCTTCCTTGCGTGCAGAAGCGCGCCCTTTGTACTGCGGCAACTCCACGCCGGTTTCTTGAGCCAGGCGCTCTAAGGCTTCCCGAAACTCGATGCCCTCAATCTTTTGCAGAAAGGCAAAGATGTCGCCCCCCGCTTTACAGCCAAAGCAGTAACACAGCCCTTTGGTCTCGTTGACCTGAAAAGATGGGGTTTTTTCCTGGTGAAAGGGGCACAGGCCCTTCCAGGTGCCCTTGCCGCTGGGTTTGAGCGCCACATACCGCCCCACCAGCTCCTGAATGGGCATCCGGGAGCGAATCAGTTCGATGGCCTGGGCAGTCTGGGCATCCATAGCGGGCACGGGTAAGGTGGGCGAGATAGAGTCAGGCGTCTATTCTAACGCTCGGCAGGCTCGAGGTCTGCAAAAGTAAAGACGCTGAGGATTTTCCAATTTGGACTGCATTTCGCGTCTGTCAGGTATTGGAATCTCCATGTCCATCGTCACGATGTGCCAACAGTAGCCAAAGGGGCCGTTGGCCAAACGCTGCTCGACGGGTGTACCCAGGGATCCCCCAGCAAAAGCGCATGAAGCCAATGGGCTCCGCACTTACTCCGGCAGTTCAGAACGCACCTGCCAGGACGAGACGGGTCTGGTTGAGAACCAGCGGGCCCAAACTCCCAGGATTCCGTACCCCCGGAAATGGTGGGCCAGGAGGAAAGGCTTTTCTCCCTGTACAGCCCCCAGCAAAAGCCCTTTCCAGAGCTGAGCCAGGGGGGTTTTGGCCTCAAAATCTAAAAGGCCCGAAGGTTCACGGCCCTCGGCCAGTAGTAGCTGTGCCCGTAGCAAGCGGGCGTAGCCGTGTTGTAATTCAAAACCTCGGCCCGCTGTTTGGCTCAGCATGTACTGCGAGAGGGCCAGGGCCTTTTTGGGATTTTGGGTCTGCTGAGCCAGCCCAAGCATAAGGAGCGCATAGAAATAATAACTCGGGCTGTGGCTCCGCCGCGCCAGGAATACTGCCCGGCGAAGATGGGTAGCCCCATCCTGGCTCTGATACCACTTGCGAAGCCCCATCGCCAGCTCACAAACAGTCCTCACTTCGGGGTCTTCGATTCCTTCCAGGCCGCGTATCAACCTTTGCAGCATGAGCCCACTCTGCTGGCCGGATGCCAGGGCGTAGGCCAGGGCCAAAAGGGACAAAAGGCTCGGCGAAGGCGTCTTGGCCACCGCCGACTCGCCAAAGTAGAGGGCATCGTCGAGCTGGCCCGATTCGATCAGGAAGCGAAGGCGAACCCGGCTTACCTGTTCGATTACCCCAGGAGGTGCGCCCTCGAGCAAGAGCAGGCTTTCTTCCAGCAAAGCGCTCGCCACCTCGAACTGGCCCATATCCAGGCGTAATGCAGCCAGGCTGCTATTGTACAGACAGCTAAACCAGGCAGGTAACATATCCCCCGGGGGCTGGCCCAAGGCTTTTATGGCATCGCTCAGCCTGAATTGTCGCCAGAGTGCTTCGGACAGTATCTGCCGAGCCTCAAAACATTCGGCAGGGTTCTGACCATATTCGCCAAGGTAGGCTTCGCTCTCCGCTTGAGCCTGTACCACCTGCCCCGAGCGCAACCAGGCCCGCGCCCGCACCAGTTTGGCGGAACCCTCGAGGTTAGCCGGAAGCCCCTCTAACATCCTGCAAGCCTCCTCCACAGGAAGGGTGCGGGCTACCGCTACCGCCAGGCGAGGTTCGGTAATTTCGCCAGGGGCAGGGCGTTCAATCAAGTCGGCCTGACCCAGGGCCAGGCTGGCCTCGAGGCGAAGGGCCCAGACCCTTTGGCGCAAAGCAAGCGGCAATTCCTGGGTTTCCAGGGGTAGGCTGGCCAGCTCGAGGGCCTCTCCATAGCGACCCAGGGCCAGGTGAGCCTCGGCTGCCTCGAGGGCCGCCTGCCAGCGCACCTTGCCTTCGGCCAGACGCAGGGCCTCCAGGTAACCCAGAATGGCCCCCGAGTAGCGTTCCTCGTTCCAGGCCTGTTGCGCCACCACCCGCCACATCCGGTAGGCAGTTGCGGTATCGCCGGCAGCCTCGAGGTGGGTTGCGGCTTCGGCCAGGCGGCCCTGGCGCTGATACCAGCGGGCAGCTTGCTGGTGCCAGGTCTGTACCTGCTGTCCGCCTACCTGACCCAGCGTAGCTTCGCGCAACCAGGGGATGGCAAAGCGCAACTGCCCGTGTTCATCGGCCTCGAGGAAACCCTCTCCCACCAGGCGGGTCAGGTCGGCCTCCTCCCCCACCAGGTGTCGTACCAGCTCGGGCGGGGCCGTCGAACCCAGCACTGCCGCCGCTTGCAGGGCCACCCGGGCCAGCCGGGGCAGACTATCCAGCCGGGGCTGGTACAGCGGAATGGGCTCGGGCTCCCCGCTGCTGGTCAGGCTCAGGGCCTGCACAGCTAGCGGAAAACCGCCGCTGGCCTCGGCCAGGTGCAGGCTGGTCGCGGGGCCGAGATCGGGGCGGGCGCGCAAAATCAGTTGCTGGGTATCCTCCAGCGATAAAGGTTCCAGTGGAAGCAGTACCAGGTCTTCGGCAGCTTCCCAGCGGTTTTGTCGGGCCACCAAGAGGAGCATAACCCCTGGGGGCGCAGGCCGCCGGGTGAACTCGAGCACGGTCGGGTCGGCGTTGTGCAAATCATCCAGAACCACCACAATGGGGTTACCCTGGGCAATCCGCGCCAGGAGCGTCCACCAGGTCTCTATCAGCAGGTTGTCCAGCTCGGCGCTGGGCAGACCAGGGTGCTCCTCTATCCCGATGCTGAAATCCAGAATGGTTCGCAGGTGCTCGGGAAGCTCGAGCTGCCGTAGCCCTGAAAGCCCGTCTATCAGCAATTTTTGCAAGCCCTGGCGCAGGGCATAGCGCAGGGCCACACCGGTGGTCAGACGCGGCGCAAACACGCCCCGCACCCCTTCAGGCAGGGTTTCGACAAAGTGCTGGGCCAGGTGCGACTTGCCCACCCCCATAGGGCCAAAGAGCACCACCCGCCGCCCGGCCCCCGCCCGCACGGCATCGAGTGCCTGGCGCAGGGTCTGAACTTCCCGGTCGCGGCCCAGTGCCTCGGGGGGATCGGCGCGCAAACCCAGGTAGCGAAAGGGTACTAGCGGTTCGGCATAGCCTTTGAGGGGCTGCGGGGGGAGGGCTTCGGTCAGCACCCCGGGCACCAGGCGCATGGTGGTGGCATCGCACCAGACCTCGCCGGGAGGGGCGGCCTGCGACAAACGCTGGGAAAGGTTGACGGCGGGCCCCAGCACGGTCTGGTCGCCCGCCAGCCCCCCGCCCAGGGGCGTTCGCAGCACCAGTCCACTGGCTACGCCTGCCCGCCCCGGCAGGGTACTCGAGGCCACCATGGCTTGCGCGGCTTCCAGCGCCGCCCGTGCATCGGATTCCTGGCTGCGCGGAACCCCAAACACAGCCAGAAAGCCATCGCCAAAAAACTTGTCTATGTGCCCGCCATACAGCCGCACATGGTTGGCCGCCGTTTGCAGGGCGGTGTTGGCGGCCTGCCAGGTGTCCTCGAGGGGGTGAGCCAGCGCGTACTCGGTAAAGCGCGAGAGGTCAAAAAACACCACACTTACCCAGCGCCGCTCCTGCACAAAAGCCCCTCCAGGCAGCAGGGTGTTGCCACAACGTGCACAGCTCTCTTCACCGGCAACATTGGTGTGGCCACAACGCGGACAAATCATAGGGTAAAACCACAGCAAACAAATGTTTCTCGATGCAACCGAAGGTATAAAAAGTATACGCCGCCGGCTACCTGCCTTAGTTCAAGCGGAGCATTTATTGCCCAACAAACCAAAGTATAGGTATCTGCATCTAGATTACACAATCTCTCGCACAGTGATGTCCAAAAACTTGTTCTGTCGCATGAACCGCTTGAAGAACCCTCAGTCTCCGGGCTCCTAAAACTGAATGAAGAGCCCGCTGCTCAGCGCGAATACGATTCGGGGCGAAACACCATGAGGGGGGGTTTTAGTTGTACCGTAATCCAGCTTCCCACGCCAGGGAGGTTTGAGGCCGCCAAAACCACTTGCAAAGAGCTTTCGCCACCAGAACCCTGCACTTGCAAAACGAAATAAGTGGCATCCAGCACAGCTTGTACTCGACCCGTCATCTGATAGCGCCCACCCCCTAAATGCTGCAAAGCATTGGTATCTTGGGTAGCTTCCCAGTGTTCTACCTCCCCATGAACAATCACCGGGGTTTCGCTGCCCGAGAAGTGAACCAGGGTACGGTCAAAAGCATAAAGGGGGCCTAGGGGGGTGAGCACCTCGAGCAAAGGGCTTCCAAGCGGCTCGGGGCAAACCGGCCAGGTCTGGGCATACCCGGAGAAACGCTCCCAAAAATATTCCGGGCTCTCCTCAAGGGCTGCGCGGTTAGGGCGGAACGCCGCTTCCATAACGCTCATGATATCGTGCTCTTCGCGGACGTGGCCATCCATCCAGACCGCCACTGTTCTGTCCAGGACAAAGGATTCTTAGTCCCGCATGGCTCGATATTTGTGAAGAGCGCTCTATTCGCGCTGCACCTCAGTAGCGTTTCCCTCGAGGGTGTTGTATCCGAGCACAGCCTCGGCATAACGGGCAATTCGAATGGCTGCCCCTTTATTAGCGGTAATCTGGTTGGCCTCTACACGAACTCTGGCCCTATCCTGCACCTCGAGGCCGTGCAGGCCGTTCTCGGCCACGATGTTTCCCTGTATGACCGCTTCGCTCAGGCTACGAACGACCATGCCACAGAGCAGGTTGCGTAGAACCTGGTTGGCCTCGAGCAACGGGCTGGCCCGGTGATCCACCAGAATCCCGTGGGTCTGGTTGGCCTCGAGGATGTTGGCCCTGGCGCTGCCCGACGACTGCTCCAGGTAGGCCAAGCCTGCCATATTGCTATTCCGCACGGTGTTCTTCTCCAGGGTGGGCTTGCTACGTCCCAGCAAGGCAAGTCCGTACATCCCACTCCCCTCGATGGTGTTGCCATTGGCGCTTCCGGCAGCCTCGTCGGTATAGACCAACCCGTACTCGGGATGGTCTAAAAGGCGGTTCTCGCTCAACACGGGCTGAGCCCACTGGCTTACCAGAATGCCCGAGGAGCTGTTCTTCTCCAGCAGGTTCTGGCGGGCCTCGCCCGCCGCACGCTCGAGATACCACAGGCCGCCCCGTTCATTCTCCCTTACCGTATTGCCCTCTAGCAGCAGATTGCTCTCCCCCATCAGCACAATTCCCTGCAGACTCTGCCCTTCTACCGTGCTGCCCGCCACCGTTCCGCTGGTTTTGCTGCGAAAGACCAGCCCCGCTCCCCGGTTGGCCCGAATCTGGCTGCTTTGCAGGCTCACAGCAGCCTGTCCCTGCGCCAGCAAACCGGCTTCGGCATTGGCCTCCAGCAGGCTACCGCTCAGCTCTAGCCGGGCCTGTCCCGCTAGCAACAAGCCAGAACCCTGGTTCTCGCGCACCGTCAGATTTTCGGCAGATAGCAGGGCGTTTTCATCGACTTCCAGGCCGCTGCCCTTATTGGCTCGAAGGGTCACCTCCTTCAGCGTCCCCTGGCTCTGCCCATAAAGCAAAAGACCCGCGCTTTCGTTGGCCTCGAGGCTAACCCCCTCGAGCATCAGTCGGGCCTCCCCGGCCGCCTCGATACCGCGCAACTGGTTCTGGCTCACCTGAACGCCTCGCAGGGTAATCCGCCCGTTGCCGGAGACAAAAATACCCGCCCCCAACCCGGCTTCCTGGCGGCTGGTGCGTCCTCCGCGCACTGCTACGTTGGCAAGCTCGAGTTCCCCCCTCCGCACCTGCACCACATCGGCTGCGGTCTGTCCCCGGTACACGATGGAAAGGTTTCGCACGCCCAGCTTGCCCCGGCCCACATAGCGCAACACAAACCCGCCCGCCGAAGATACCAACCGGGTCTGCTCGCGGCCCTGCCCCACCAGGGTCACGCTATTGGCGACCTCGAGGCCCCTGGGCAACACATACTCGCCTGCCGCCAGCGTTACGGTGCTGCCCTCGGGGGCCCGGGCCAGGATGGAGGTCAGGTCGGCACCCGGTTTGGGATTCGGGGTGAAGGGCTGACCCAGGAACTGCGAAGTTCCGCGACGATTACCCGAAAAGCTATTTTGTCGAAGTGTAGGGTTGGCCGTGGCCTCCACATAAACGCCCCACAGGCGGTTGGCCCGCAGGGTGTTGCCCTCGATGAGGGGCCGGGCTTGCCCGGCCACATAAATGCCGTGGGCGTTGTTGGCCTCGATGGTGTTGCCCCGCACCTCGCCCCTGGCCTCGTCGTAAAAGGCCACTCCGGCGTCGCGGTTGCCGCGCACCACACTGCCCTGGAGCACCACCTGCGCCTCCTCGCTCACATCCACCCCGTGCAGTTGGTTGTTCAGAAACTCGCTGCTCCGTAAGGTGGCTCGAGCGCTGCCACGCACCCAGATTCCATCGCCCCCCTGGCCTGACTCAAGCTCGAGCTTGCCTCCCTGAAAGCGGCACTTTTCGAAAACGGCCTCGCCACCGCCCACCACCACCACATTGGCAATCCGCGCACCAAAGTGTTCAAAGCTGATGCCAAGTGCATTAAAACGGCCTCGCACGTTAATGGAAAGCACAAAATTGGCCGCATCGGAACGAATACGGGTTTTGTCCCGTCCCTCGCCTTGTAGCGTGAGGGGCTTGCCAATCTCCAGGCCCCGGGCCGAACGATATTCCGCTGCCTCGAGGCGCAACACCGAGCCTGCCGGGGCTTCGGCGATGGCTTTGGCCAGGTCGGCCCCTTTGGGCACCGTAATCGGGCTAGCCTGACTCCAGGCCAGTGGCATCAAACACAGGGCAAAACTCAGCAGGCCACGCATCAACCCAATCTACCATTAGGGGGTTCAGAACCTGGAAAGGAACGCAGCGTGCTAGGTGCAAATAGCCGAGAGCAGAGGGGTGTTGGTATTGTTCAACTAGCGTCCGTACTCACTCTTTGGGCGTGGGGAGGCGCAAGCCCAGCCAGCGGCTCGAGAGCCGCAGTCCAATGGTCACCAGCGCACCCAGCACCACTGCCAGCGCCGAGTAAGCAGGCAAAAAGGTGTAGATCAGAAAAACCACCGCCGCGCCGCCGCTCGCCGCCGAGGCATAGAGGTCGCGGTTGCGATAAAAGATGCCGGGAATTTCGCCCGCCAGCACATCGCGCAGAACGCCGCCCCCCACCCCCGAGACCGTCCCCACAAACACACACCCCCAGAAACCCAGTCCAAAGGCCAGGGCCCGTTCAGCTCCCAGCGCAGCAAACAGCCCCAGGCCCAGGGTGTCGAAGTAGTAGATGGGGCGCTCTAGCCGACCCATAGGGCGGTAAAACCGCCACACCAGAAGCGCCACCAGGAACACCAGCCACAGCACCGCCTCGTTGCGGAGCGAGCCTGCGGGTAGTGAGCCCACCAGCACATCCCGGATGGCCCCACCCCCAATGGCGGTCACCCCGGTCAATACGATGATGCCCACCAGGTCAAAGCGCTTTTGCACCGCCACCAGCGCCCCAGAGACCCCAAAGGCCAGCAGGCCCATCCAGGCCAGCAAGTCAAGCAGTTGCCAGTGTTGCATAACTCAAGGGGACACTACTCCAGTTGTTCGTCCTAAGAGCGCCTACCCTTTGTCCACCTGTCTGTCCGGGATGGGCTCGAGATAGACCATGGCTCGGCACTGGGCGTGATCAGGGGCCAGCCCCTCGGAGGTCTTGAAGGTGAGGCCCACCCGGCGCTCTGGCAATCCGGTCAGAAGGGCCAGGTTTTGCTGAATAGCCGCGCGGTGGGGCCCCAGCTTGGGGCGATCCAGGATCACCACCACCGAAATCTGACCTAAACGATAGCCCTGATCCCGTACTTTTTGCAGCACCACCTCGAGGATCACCCGGCTTTCCAGGCCTTTCCATTTGGGGTCATGGTCGGGGAAAAAGCTGCCAATATCCCCCAGCGCAAAGGCTGACAGCAGGGCATCCGAGAGGGCGTGCAGAATTACGTCGCCATCGGAGTGGGCAATGGCACCCCGCTCACTCTCGATGTGAACCCCCCCCAGCCACAGCTCGCGTCCCTCACCCAGGCGGTGCGAATCCTCCCCGTAGCCAATGAGCAGTTGAGCCGTCGTAGATTTCTCTGCCACGCACTTATCTTAAACTTTTGGGCTCAAAGCCCAAAGCGTAAGGCTAAAAGCAATCTCGACATGCAACTCGAGGCCCGTGACAAATGGCCCATACTGGAGACAGTTCAAAAAACCAGCTTGACTGACACCCAAACCAGAACAGAGCCCTCGACCCTCGACGCCAGACCTACGACCCCTTTTAGAATGGGCCTATGGCGATCTACATGGTGTATGAAGACGCACTGGCTCTGATGAAGCGCTGGACCCCCTCGGAAAGTTTGCAAAAGCACATGATGGCGGTGGAGGCGGCCATGCGGGCCTATGCCCGAAAATTCGGGGAGCCCGAAGAAAAATGGGCCATTACCGCTATCCTGCACGATTTCGACTACGAAAAAGCCCCCGAGACCCATCCTTTCAAGGGGGTGGAGATGCTCCGCGAGATGGGCTACCCCGAGGATGTTCTGGAAGCCATCCTGGGCCACGCCGACGTACCCGAGCACCCCCGCAACTCCCTCATGGCCAAGGCCCTGTTTGCCGTGGACGAGCTGGTGGGTCTGATTACCGCAGCGGTCTATGTGCGGCCCGATAAGAGCATCCTGAGCCTGGAGTTGAGCAGCCTGAAAAAGAAGTTCAAGGATAGGGCGTTTGCAGCCAAGGTAGACCGTGAGGGCATCGTGCGCGGGGCCGAGGAGCTGGGGGTAGACCTCGACGAACACATGGCCTTTGTGCTGGAGGCCATGAAACAGGATGCCAATCGGCTGGGGCTGGTATGAACTGCACCTCGGCTTGCCGTTAGGGTAGGCTAAGAGGGTGAACCTCCTGCGCTTGTGGCTCCCTTTGCTGGCCCTGCTGGGGCTGGCCTGGGGGAAGAGCTACTCCCTCGAGCGGGTCGAACAGGACGTGTACCTGCAGGCCGATGGCCGGGTGCGGGTGGTGGATGTGCGCACCTGGCGCTTTGAGGGCGCCTTCCGCGAGGTCTTCCTGGAGATTGACCCCCGCCGGGGGGGCCAGGTGCGCTTTGAGGAGGCCAGCGCCCTCGACGATGGCCGACCCATCCGCTACGAAGTGCAGGGCAACCGCATCAGCCTTACCGCCGGCCCCCCTGACCGCTCGGGCAACCTGCCCGTACTGGCCGAAAACCAGAGCCGCACTTTTCGCATCAGCTACACCCTGACGGGCGAAATCATGGTAGCCAGCGATGCCGCCCTGTTTGACCGGCAGGTGTTGGAGCCTGAGCACGCGGCAGTGGGTAGCTACGTGCTGCGTATCCATGCCCCGCAGGCCGTGCCGGAACGGTTCCGGGTGTTCATCTTTACCGGGCGAGGGCGAATTGGAACCCTCGAGTTCGACCCGGCCAAACGCGTTGCCACGGTGCAGATAACCCCCGTCAGCCAGGATGAGTTTGTGCGCTCGAGGGTGATTCTGGATGCCCGGGCCTTCAGTTTCCGCAGCCTGAACGAGCCCCGCTTCGAGCAGTGGCTAAAGGAGACCGAAGAGGAAACCCGCACCTTCCGTGAGCGCTCCCGTCAGCTCATCGAAAACCAGCAGGTGCCCGGCTGGGCCTGGGCACTGGCCGCAGGGCCGCTGGGGCTGCTCCTGGTATTATTTGCTTTTTTTATCCGCGCCTTTCAACAGTATGGCCAAGAACCCCGCACCCTAGAGGTAGGCCGCTACTACCGTGAACCCGCCGAGGAAATCCCGCCAGGAATGGTGCCCTATGTGATGAGCCAGGGCGACCCCGGGCAGTCCATGCTGGGCCGGATGATCTCGGCTACCTTGCTCGATTTTGCCCGGCGGGGCTCGGTGGAGCTCATCCGCCACGAAAACCCGGGCCTGCTAGGGCTTTTTGGCGGCACCGAGACCCATTTCAAACTGGTGGCCCCACCGGAAAACGCCACCGGCCTGGAGACAGAAGTCTGGAACCTGCTGCGGGCCGCCGCAGGCCAGGACGGGGTGGTACGGCCCGACGAACTCAAAAAGTATTTCCAGCAGCACCCGAGCCTGCTGACCAGCATGAGCCGCCGCCCGAGAGCCATCTACGAGGCGACCCACGGCAAGCTGCTCGACGAGAAAAGTGGGCGGGCTGCCATACGCTGGGGGGGATGGTTGGTGGGGCTGGGCTTTTTGTTTGTGTTGTTATCACTCACCGCAGGGCCTGTTTTCTTCGGCCTGCTTGGAGAGCCTGCCTGGGTGGGCGTTCTGATGGCCAGCGGGTTTCTGAGCGGCATCGGCTTGATGGTCATGGGCTTGCTGGCCTTCAACGTGCTGACCCGCTGGGCGCCGGACAAACTGCTCAACGCCAGACGCTGGCAGGCCTACCGCAACTTCCTGGCCGACTTCTCCCAGATGGAATCGGCGCCGCCCGAGCATTTCAAAATGTGGGACTATCACTTTATCTATGCCGCCGCTTTGGGGGTGGCCGAGCGCTACCTGCGCAATCTGCGCCGGATTGCCCAGCAGCGACCCGACGTGATGACCGCGCCGCGCTGGATTCCTGGGTCGTCCCTGGGCCAGGCAGGGCAGGTCATGGCATCCAGCAGCGACATGCTGGAACAAATCAGCCGGATGACCGGGGGCCTCGAGCAGATTACCCGCAACCTGGAGAGCCTCGAGCGGGCCCTCAAACCCTCTTCCAGTGGCTCCGGGGGGGGTTTTGGGGGCAGCTCGAGCGGGGGTTCCTCCGGCGGCGGTGGTTCCAGCGGAGCCCGGTAGTAAACAAGGAGGGATAAGGTATGGAGATTTTGTTGATTCTAGTTCTGCTGCTAGTAGCCCTTTTCGTCTTTTACTACAACCGCATCATCACCCTGGAAAACCGGGTCAACAACGCGCTTTCCCAGGTAGACGTGCAGCTCAAACGGCGCAACGACCTGATCCCCAACCTGGTCAACACCGTCAAGGGCTACGCCGCCCACGAGACCGGGGTCTTCGACCGCGTGACCCAGGCCCGCGAACGGATGCTCTCCGCCGGAAGCATCGAGGAAAAGTCGGCGGCCTCCAACCAGCTCACCCAGGCCCTGCGCAGCGTATTTGCCATCGCCGAAGCCTACCCCGAGCTCAAGGCCGATGCCAACTTCCGCGAGTTGCAGGGGCAGCTCGAAGAAACCGAAAACAAAATTGCCTACTCCCGCCAGTTCTTCAACGACACCGTGCTGGACTTCAACAACACCGTCACCACCATCCCCGGTATGTTTGTGGCCCAGCCGCTGGGCAAGCGGGCCAAGCCCTTCTTCGAGGTTGAAGACTCGGCCCGTCAGGTGCCCAATGTCAGTTTCTAAGCCCACCCGTTCAGTACATCGTTGTAGAAACGTTTATACGGATACAAGATAGTGTTGAAAATAACGTCGCGGCCCTGGCTACGCCATATCACATAAGTCGAATTCGGTGGCCTTTAGTGCACAGTCGTATAAATACCCGTACAAAGTGTCCATTGCGGCACGAACTATGCAGTACGCTCTTGCAAAAGCCGTAGCAGAAACCTTTTCGTTCCTCCCCTACCGTGCAGGGGAGATTAGGTGGGGTTGCTGAGCAGCGACTTTGCGTAACCTGGTGGTTGGGGGCCTCACCCAATACCCTCCCCCACCCTCCCTACGTGGTAGGGAGGGGGCTCTATGTCAATCCCTCCCGGAAACCCGGAGGTGTACGGACATCTCTACGACGATGTATTTAGTCCCTCTCCTGCAGTGTAAGGGAGTTAAGTTGCGCCCGCATAAGGTTTAGAGATGAATCCAGGCCACGCTAGAAATCATGCTCCGGGCGCAATACCCGAATGATTTTCGATCATGCCATTATCCAAAACATAGGCGGGAGGTACTTAGGTGGGTTTGCTGAGCAGCGACTTCGTGTAGTCGGGCGGTTTAGGGCTTTGCCCAGTACCCTCCCCCACCCTCCCTACGCAGTAGGGCGGGGGTCTCGAGGTCAATCCCTCCCAGAAACTGGAGGCGCATGAACCTCTCTACGACGCTATATTCAGAGGCGTACATCAAGCGACTCAAGCCGGCCACAGGAGGCTTTTCTCACAGATTTGATCTGTGCTCAATTTGCAAGTGCAATACCGTTAGAATAGCGGCATGTTTCAGCCAGATTTGCTAAAAGACAAGGTGGTACTGGTGACGGGGGGCGGTACAGGTCTGGGCCGCTCGATGAGCACGCGTTTTCTGGAGCTGGGGGCCAAAGTGGCCATCACCAGCCGGCGGGCCGAGACCATCGCCCAGGCCGCCCAGGAGATGATGCAGCAGACCGGGGGCGAGGTCTTCACCACGCCGGTAGACGTGCGCGACCCCGAAGCCGTCAAAGCCATGGTAGACGCGGTAGAGGGGCACTTTGGTCGGATTGACGTGCTGGTGAACAACGCTGCGGGCAACTTCATATCGCCTACCGAGCGGCTTTCTTACCGGGCTTTCGATGCGGTCTTGAACATTGTGCTGCACGGAACGGTGTACTGTACCCTCGAGGTCGGCAAGCGCTGGATTGCCCGGGGGCAGAAAGGCACCATGCTCAACATCGCCACCACCTATGCCCAGTCCGGCTCGGGGTATGTGGTGCCCTCGGCTACCGCCAAGGCGGGCGTCGTGACCCTCACCAAGTCGCTGGCAGCCGAATGGGGTAAGTACGGGATTCGCCTCAACGCCATTGCGCCGGGGCCCTTTCCCACCGAGGGGGCCTGGACCCGCCTGATGCCCACCCCGGAGATTGCCCGGATGTTCGAGAAAAAGATTCCCCTGGGGCGGGTGGGGGAGCACATCGAGCTGGCCAACCTGGCTGCTTACCTTATTTCCGACTATGCGGGCTTCATTACCGGCGACCTCATCACCATTGACGGCGGCGAGACAGTCTGGAACGCTGGGGAGTTCAATGTGCTGGACGCCGTAACCAAGGAGCAGTGGGATGCCCTCGAGGCCCTTCGCAAAAAATCCTGACCGCGCATTCTGGCTCGGGCATGGCACAATAGAAACGTGGAAGTAATTCAACCTTACATCGGGCAGCTCACCTTTGGCGGGCTGGCCGGGTTTGCAGTAGGCTTCGCCATCAAAACCGTAGGACGCTGGGTAGCCATCATTCTGGGCCTGATTTTTGTGGTGGTGCAGGTACTGGCCTCGATGGGCTATATCAACGTGGACTGGACCCGCATCCAGCGCGATGTGGAGCCGCTGCTGCAACAGGAGCAGATCAAAAACGCCTGGGACGCGCTGGTGGGGGTGCTTACCACCAACCTCCCCTTCGGAGGGGCCTTTGTGGCAGGGCTTCTACTCGGCTTGAGGCGGGGCTAGGCGTACTGGGTTCGTAGCAAAAGAGCCTGGCTCGAGAGTTCCGGCAGCCGATAAAGGTCAATGCCTAATTGCTCACCCTGCCTCGCCAGATAAGGAAGCACCTGCTCGGTGGCCAGATTGCCCACCAGCTCATCGCCCGCAAAGGGGCAGCCGCCAATGCCCCCCAGCGCCCCCTCGAGCCAGCGCACCCCGGCCCGAAGGGCCACCTCTACCTTTTCCAGGGTGTTTTCCGGGCGGCTGTGCAGGTGGAGGCCCAGCTTCTCGTCCAGCCCCCCGCTTTGAGTAACCGCCTGGAGGGTTTGGGCAATGGTCTGGGCCGAGGCCACCCCGTAGGTATCGGCCAGCACAATGCCCGAAAGCCCCGGTAGCCGCCGCATGCGCTCTACAAACTGTGCTGTGAGGCCCGGCTCCCAGGCGTCGCCGTAGGGGTTACCAAAGGCCATCGAAAGATAGACCACGAACCGCAGACCCTCTGCCTCTGAAATGAGTTGCTCCAGTACCGGCCAGGATTCCTCTATGCCCAGGTTGAGATTTTTGCGCTGGAAGGTCTCCGAGATGGCAAAGGGGTAGCCCACGGTGGTCAGATGGGGGGCTTGCCGGGCCCGCTCGAGGCCCTTCAGGTTGCCAATAATGGCCAGATACTCGCGCTCTTCCGGCGCGGGCATGGCGGCCAGCACCGCCTCTGCATCGGCGTGCTGGGGCACCCATCTGGGCGAAACAAAACTGGTCAGGTCGAGGCTCTGAAAACCGGCCTCGAGCAGCATCTGCAAATATCTCACCTTTTCTACGGTGGGAATAAACCGGCCAAACCCCTGCCAGGAATCCCGTGGACACTCCACCCATTTCACAGTTCTTCACTATACCGAGCGATACCCTCCGGCTGCACCACATAGAGTTCGCCCCACAGAGGGTAACCCTTGCGGAACACGTCCCGCAGGATTTCGCGCATCAGCTCGGGGTCAATCACTCCAGGGCGCAGCACGATGCGCGGAAAGCTGAGGGGAAAGCGCACGGGGTCGGAAAAATCCAGGTCGAGCGTGACCAGCACGTAGTTGTGCCGCTCGGCGTAGGCATACAGAAAGGCGTCCGAGCGCCCGGTGAGGCCTACCTCCCGCGCCGTGACCACCTCGTGGCCCTCGCTAATCAGCCACCACAGCACCCGCTGGGGAATGTTTTCATCGAGCAGAATGCGCATCACTCCTCGTGCAGGGCGATCCACTCGTAGTTGGTGGAGCGAGCCCCGTACAGCAGCGCGGCCTGGATGTCCTGGCGGGTCAGTTCGGGCCACTGCACTAGCACTTCTTCGATGGACATCTGTGAAGCCAGGGCTTCCAGAACCATGTATACCGCAATACGGCTTCCTTTGAGTCGCGGCCTACCGCGCAGAATATCGGGATTGGAGCTGATGCGGGAGAGGAGTTCGCTGCGAACCTTGGAGCCCAGCTTCATAAAGCACCTCCCTTGGAGCCGGCTTCTCGGCCAGGGCTGAATCCAGGCCAGCCCAGGTCACACAAGACGCCATGCAGCCCATCGGTTGGATAGGATTTTGTCTACGGGCCGCATGACTTATCATAGCCCGTTTTACCTGGGCCAGGGTGCAGAAATTACCCTTTTTGCGGGGCCTGGGGCCACCGAACAAGCAACAACTACCCTGCTGACCTGCATTGTGGCGAGCCAGGGTATGCAAAACGATGTTTCTCAGGACGGTTCGCCATACCAGAGCGCTTCGATGGTCTCGAGCTGCCCATCGTCATCGAGGGAAAAGGTCAAATCCCAGTCAGCCTGTGCATAAGTCAGCCAGGGATCGTCGGGATCCAGTTCCTCGCCCTCCAGGGGGGTAGGCGGGCCAAAAAGGGCGATGAGCTCGGCACGAGTGGTGTAAGGGGTGAGATTTAGGGGTTGCAAGCCGTTGACGAACTGGCCTTTGTAGGCATCGTAGCCAAAGGGATTGCTGTGCTTGAGAAAAAAGTTGTAGCCAAGAATGGTACTGCCCTGAAACTCAACAGCCAGACCATAGGGGGCGTACTCGAGGATGTTGTCTTGCAGGTAACGTGCCTTGCCTCCCCTGAAGCGGTTGACCAGCTTTTCAAGCCAGCCAGGCCGGGAACGTTCGGTAGGAATTTCCTCTCCCAAAAAAGCCAGTCTGGAAACATCCTCACCTATTGCAACCCCATTAAGCTTCCAGCCATCAAAATCAAAGACCAGTAAAGGAGCATTCATTGGGCCATGGTAGCAGGAGGACAGCCTGCATCAAAAAGGGCCTGCTAAGGCAAGCTAGCCCCCAGCTCTGTACAGGCAACCTTAACCCTCTTGTTAACGGACTCTGCCCCGGCGGGGTTTAGAAATCACCGGACTTCCCTCCAGTCCTTGTTAAGGTGAGGGCAGGGAGGGGATTCAAGCATTAATTATGACCCAACTGGATGCCACTAGCGGAATTGAACTCGCGTTGCAACACCTGTCCAGGGGAGAGCCCTTATTGGCTTTACGGGTACTGGACAGGGTTTCCTGGATGGATTTGGGCTGGCCCGATTACTGGCGGGTCAGAGCCGAGGCTTTCTTGCTGCTGGGTGACCATAAGCAGGCGGCCAGCAGCGCCAAAGAGGGTCTGGTGGAAGACCCCGACAACCTGCCCCTGCTCTTATTGTTCATCAAGGCTCTGGCGGAATTGGGCGAGCTGGACAGGGCCCAATACGCCCTGACCCATGCGCTGCGGCTGGCCCCGAACAACCTCGAGCTGCAAAGCCTGGCCGACTCCCTCAAGTTGCAAATTAATCAGCGTCCCAAATCACCCAAAGCTGCTTCGTTACCCCCCGTACAAACCATTCCCGATGTACCTACCCATGCCCGCGACGACTGGAAGACTGCCAGAGACTGGCGTTCGGGCAAGCGGATCTTCAACGAGGCCGATGCCAGCGCAATCAAACGGGCTTTCAAAGCCAACAACCCCACCCTGCCTGAGGCGCAGGTACGTCGGCGCAACTTTTCCTTCATGCTGCCGATTGGGTTTTTGCTTTTGTGCGTGGCCTTCATTGGTTTCTGGCTGTGGTCACATATGGGCAGGTGAGCACTCTACCGCCTTCAGGCGATAGCTCTCTTTGACCCCTCGTAGGCGGGTCATTGCGGCTACGGCTGCCTACTGCCCTGAAATCATCTCCCTCCTCTGCCTATTGATTGCCTCATCTCCGACTGCTCAGGCAAAAATACCCTCGCTTCCATCCATGCCGTGTCGCACTGGAAAGGGCTTCATCTTAATCCTGGATTGGATGATAGTAAGCTGGTGTGGTATGCCTCTTGACCAGAATGGGTCTCTAACCTTGCGGATAGCTCCAAAGCGTTGGGTAAAATCCGCTCTCACTCACGCTTCACGCGCCTCGCATATGGTTGGCAGCATGAAGCGATTATTTCCCCTCGTGATGTTGCTGGGTATGGCCCTGGCGGCCCCCATCGAGGAGGTGGAGGTGCGGGGTACCGATACCGTGCTGGCTGCGCTGGTGCGCATCTCACTGCCTTTTGGAGTGGGCGATGAACCCGGCGACCTGGAACAGGCCCGGGCTGCCGTGTTGGGTACAGGCTACTTCCGGGATGCCAGGGTTCGTCTGGATGGCAACAAACTGGTAGTGGAGGTCACGACCAACCCGGCTATTACCAAGGTTACGGCATCATCCAAAGCCTTTCCCGAAGCCAACGTGCTGCGCTACCTGGAAACCGAGCAAGCCATTGGGGTTGGTTCGGTATTTAACCCTAAAAAGGCCACCGAGGCCGCTCAGGCCCTGGCCCGCATCTATCGCAACGAAGGTTTTCCATTTGAGCCCAAAATTACCCCGGAAGCCAGGGATGTGGCCGGTGGGGTGGAGCTAAATTTCAACATTGAGGAGAACCCCGAACTGAAGTCGGTGGAGGTTGGAGCTGCCACCTACGTACCCAAAGAGCGCCTCGAGCCCCTCTTTCAACCGGTGGTGGAGAATGGGCGCTTCTCCTTCGAGCGTTTCCGCGATGCGGTGGGCCGTACCGGCGATGTGTATGCTGCAGCCGGTTTCCGGGGCAGTGGGGTAGACCTGGCCCGCACCGCCCTGGTAGACGGCGTGCTTCGGGTAGCGTTTAGCGAGCTCAAAATTGCCGAGATCAACGCTCGAGGAGTGGATGTCAGTGCGCTGGGCCTCAAGGTGGGCGATCCCTTCAACCTTGACCGGATCCTGGACGGGGTTAATACCTTATCCCGTAGCATCAGCCGGGTGATTGACTTCCGACCCGAGCGGGTAAGCCCGGATGGGGTGCGTCTGAACTTTCAGGCGGGCGAACAGCGCTTTGGAGCTATCCGCGAGGTTCGCATTGAAGGCAATACGGCCATTCCTACCGAAAAACTGCTGGCCAGGCTCCGCCTCAAACCCGGCGATGAATACAACCCGGCCCTGGCCAACGAAGACTTCGCTCGAGTCCTGCGGGAATACCGCGATGCAGGTTTCGACCTGGTGGGCCAGCCCGACATCACCTTCCGCGAAGGGGTTTATGTGCAGCGGTTGCGTGAGCTCCGGATTGCGGGTTACCGCATCGAGCCTGCCCTGACCCGCACCGACCCCAGCGTGTTTCTACGCGAAATGCCTCCCGTAGGCAGCCTGTTCTCGGTGAACGCCTTGCGGCAGGGCATTACCAACATTCTTCGCACCGGGTTGCTGCGCGAACCCCCAGGGGTGCGGCCCCAGCAAGGCGAAAAACCTGAAGACATCATCATCGTGCTGAGCTTTCGCGAAGCCCAGACCGGGAGCTTCATTCCCGGGATATCGTGGAGCAGCCTGACGGGTTGGGAAGGCAGCATTGGTATCAGCGATACCAACCTGTGGGGGCTGGCCCATCAGTACAATGTGACCCTGGGCATCAACCCCAACGATGCGGGTCAGTTCCTGACCTTCAGTGCCTCCTACCGAATTCCCTGGGTTTACCTTGATTTTGCCGACTTCAAGGACGTGCGCACCTCGTTTGGGGTCAGTGTGTACAGCCAGCCACAGGCCAATATCAACTTTCCGCTGCAGCAGCAGTACAACGGCAATACCCCAGACCTGAACGGCGACGGAATTATTGACGACAAAGATCAGACCTCAATCTGGCAGTACACCGAGCGCAAAACCGGCATCAATTTCTCGGTTTCCCGCCCTCTGAGCCGTGACTTCCCCAACCTGCGGCTTTCGGCAGGTCTGGGTTGGGAATGGAATATTCCCTTGCTGGAAGTTAACGATGCCAACCGCCCCCGATGCCTGGTCAAGGTGCCGGATTCGGGTAACAAAGCCAACCCTCCGGTTGCCGAGGACACCGCTTGCAGCAATGCGTTGTTGCAAGATGCGCAGAGCAAGTTTGAGCAAAACGTGCGTGAGTTCCAGGCCATTACGCTCAATCTGGGAGCCACCTACAGCACCCTGAATAGCCCCACCTTCCCCACCCAGGGCTTCTCGGTCAACCTCAGCACCGGCTACGGTATTACCTTTCCCAAAGGCGGCGATGTGACCCAGTATGTGCCGGTGGTGGTGACGGGCCGAAACTACTTCCAGATTGACCAGGCGGCCCGTCAGGCCATTAGCCTGCGGCTTTCGTTTGGAACCATTTTGGGTACAGCGCAGGACAGCCAGAAGTTCAGCCTGGGCGGCAACAGCACCGACATCACCACCCTGCGCGGTTACGACCCCCGCTTTCTGGACAAGGGAACCACCGTACTCAACGGCACCCTCGAGTATGGCTACGATTTTGGCCTGAGCCCAACTGGCGGAACCAACATCTATGGCTTTGTGTTTACCGATTTTGGCCGCATGTGGCCAGCCCCTGCCGATCTTGACGCCTTTTTCCTGGGGGTAGGGGTGGGTTTGCAAATCAACCTCGACCTGCTGGGCGCCATTCTGCCGCCCATCCGACTGGATTATGGCTTCAGCCAGCGCAACCCCACCGGGCGTTTCGCGCTGCGGCTGGGACTTGGGTTCTGATACCAGATTTGTTTTGGTTTGGGCCGCACAATGGCCGCCCATCAAGGCGGCCATTGTTCTGTTCTGGACAAGAGATCTCCGACACCGGTGGCTCTATCTTTGCAGAGAATGCTCTTCTCTAAGGGTAACAAGTTTGTAACAGAAGCCCGGTAAAATCAAGCAAATCAAACCTAAAGGAGTGTCCCATGGGTTCCATCCCTAACCTGCCAGGCATTTTGTCCAAGATGATCGAGACCCCGCGACTGAAGATGCACGTCCTGCTACGGGGAGCTGCCGATGGCATTCCGGTGCTTTTGATACACGGCAACGCCAGCAGCAGCACCTTCTGGGAAGAAACCATGCTGGCCCTGCCTGCTGGCTTCCGCGCCATTGCGCCCGACCTGCGGGGCTACGGCGACACCGAAGACAAGCTGGTAGACGCCATCCGGGGCTGCATGGACTGGGTGGACGACCTGCTCAGCCTGATGGACATGCTGGGCTACGCCCGCTTTCATGTGGCCGGCCACTCGCTGGGGGGCAGCGTGGTCTGGGCCCTGCTGGCGGCTGCCCCTGAGCGGATCTACACGGCTACCGTGGTTGCACCGGGCTCGCCCTTTGGCTTTGGTGGCACCAGGGACATCCAGGGAACCCCTTGCGCCCCAGATTTTGCCGGCTCGGGGGGCGGCATTGTCAACCCCGAGTTCGCTAAACTGATTGCCGAGGGTTATCGCGGTACCGAGTACCAGGCTTCTCCCCGCACCGTCATGAACAGCTTCTACTGGAAGCCGCCCTTCCGGCACCCCCGCGAGGAGGCGCTGCTCTCGGGGGTGCTCTCCGAGAAGATTGGGCCGGACAGGTATCCCGGCGACCTGGAAGCCTCGCCCCATTGGCCAGGGGTGGCCCCAGGCAGGTGGGGCCCGGCCAACGCTATCTCGCCCAGGTACATCGGTGACAGCGTGGAGAGGATGCTAGCGGCGCCCGTTAAGCCCCCCATCCTCTGGGTGCGCGGTGCCGAGGATCAGATTGTGAGCGATATGAGCCTCTTCAACATGGGCACCCTGGGCAAGCTGGGCGTGGTTCCCGGCTGGCCCGGCGACGAGGTACACCCCCCGCAACCGATGGTGGGCCAGACCCGGTATGTGCTCGAGCAGTACAAAGCCCGTGGAGGCACCTTCCGCGAAGAGGTCATTCCCGACACCGGCCACTCCCCCCACATGGAAAAACCCGAGGTATTTGACCCGCTGTTTCACGCCCACCTGAAGTCGGTTTAGGTCACCCACGGTAGGCTTGCTCAACAGCCGACCACACGCGCATGGCTTACAGTGGAGGCCCTGGCCCCCGAAAACACCCAGGGGAGACGCTTTCAAGGGATGAGGTTTTTGCTCAAAAACCCTAGATGCCACTACCCGTCCATCCGCCCCGGTACACACACCACGGGAGGGTGATGAAGCGGAGGTCAGTCGATCTCGTATGCTGAATAAAACATGCCGCCCCACCTGGATGAGTATTTTCTGGCTGCCGACGTCGCCCCTGAGCAGATGGATGCGCTCTGGGCGCAGGGCTGGCGGCACTTTGGGGTGTATTTCTTTCGCTACAGCCGCTTGCAAAACCACACCGTGCTTCCCCTTCGGATACGCCTGGCCCGCTATCGCCCCAGCCAGAGCCAGCGGCGGATACTGAAGCGGAACCGCGACTTGCAGTTCAAGCTGCAACCGGCCTTCGTGAACGCTCAGGTAGAAGCGCTGTTCGAGCGGCATAAGCAGCGCTTTTCCCAGAACATTCCCGAGAGCATCTACAACTTTGTTTCGCGCCGTCCGGCCCGTATTCCCTGCCGCTGCCATAGCCTGACCCTGCACCACCAGGGCCGTCTGGTGGGCATCAGCTATCTGGATGAAGGGGCGCAGGCCACTTCCAGCGTCTACCAGTGCTTCGACCCCGCCTATGCCAGGCGCAGCCTGGGCATCCTGATGATTTTGCTCTCTATTCGCTTCTCGCTGGAGCGAGGCAAGGCGTTTTACTATCCGGGTTATGCCTACCAGGAACCCTCCGAGTACGACTATAAGAAACGCCTGGGAGCGCTGGAATACTTTGACTGGAAGGGCAACTGGCTGAACTACCAGGCAGGTTTGTCGGTAAAATCTCAACCCGCGCTTACAAAACACACCTCGGATAGGGCTTTAGAATAAAGCCACCTACTGGAGGCATAGAGTGGCACTCAGGCCGGTGAAAAAAGGGTGGAGCCCTGAAACGTGGGTGAGCCTGCGGCCTTTTGGGCTGGGGCTACAGAAGCCCAATAATTTCCTCGAGGTCTTCCGAGCCCTGGCCGAGAACGCCGACAACCTCGAGTATGCCTGGCGCATCCTGCAAGAAGGGGTCTGCGACGGCTGTGCTTTGGGCACCAGCGGCCTACGGGACTGGACCATTAAGGGGGTTCACCTCTGCAATATCCGGCTCAGGCTCCTGCGGCTCAACACCATGGGGCCGCTGGACACCCAGCAGTTGGCGGATGTAGAGCACCTACGCAGCAAAAGCTCTGCCGAGCTGCGGGCGCTGGGCCGTCTCCCCTACCCTATGCGCCGCCGCAAGGGGGAGGCCGGGTTCACCCGCATCAGCTGGGACGAAGCCCTGGATCGTATTGCCTGGAAGCTGTGCAAAACGCCGCCGCACAGGATGGGCTTCTATCTGACCAGCCGGGGCACCCCCAACGAGACCTATTACGTAGTCCAGAAAGCGGTGCGGGCCCTGGGTAGCAACAACATAGACAACGCCGCCCGTATCTGCCACAGCCCCAGCACGGTAGCGCTCAAGGAGTCGCTGGGTGTGGCCGCGACCACCTGCAGCTACCGCGACCTGATTGGCACCGACCTGGTGGTGTTTTTGGGCTCCAACCCGGCGGTCAACCAGCCGGTCATGATGAAGTATCTTTACTACGCGAAAAAGGCCGGAACCCAGGTGGTGTGTGTAAACCCATACCTGGAACCGGCCATGCAGCACTACTGGATTCCCTCCGACCCCGAGAGTGCGCTATTTGGCACCCGGATTACCGACCGCTTCTTCCGGGTTCAGCCGGGGGGCGACAGCGCTTTTCTCGCCGGAACCCTGCGGCACCTGATCGAGCAGGACTGGCTCCACCACAGCTTCATTGCCGAGCACACCCGGGGCTTTGAAGCGGTGAAGGCCCAGGTAATGGCAACCCCCTGGGAAGAGCTCGAGCAGCTTTCCGGGGCCAGCCGCGCGGAGATGCTCGAGTTCGCTCTGCTGCTGGCCAGGGCCGAGAAGGCCGTACTGGTCTGGAGCATGGGCATCACCCAGCACACCACGGGCGAGGATACCGTGCAGAGCATCATCAACCTGGGGCTGGCACGGGGCTACCTGGGGCGTGAAGGCGCTGGCCTGATGCCCATCCGGGGCCACTCGGGGGTGCAGGGCGGGGCCGAGATGGGGGCCTATGCCTCGGTGTTTCCGGGGGGCGTACCCATTAACCCCGAGACGGCGGCGGCCCTGGCCCAGCAATGGGGCTTTGCGGTGCCTTCCCAGCCGGGCCTGACCGTAACGGAGATGCTCGAGGGGAACCTCGAGGTCTTGTGGAGCCTGGGGGGCAACTTCCTGGAAACCCTGCCCAGCCCTGCCCAGGCCGAGGCCCGCCTGGCCCAGGTGCCCTTGCGCGTACACCAGGACATCGTGCTCTCCTCGCAGATGCTGGTCGAACCCGCCGAAGAGGTAATACTGCTCCCCGCTCAGACCCGCTACGAGATTTCCGGCGGCTGCACCCAGACCAGCACCGAGCGCCGGGTTATCTACAGCCCGGAAATCCCCGGCCCGCGCATCGGTGAGGCCCGCTGGGAGGGACAGGTGTTTCAGGAAATTGTGGCCCGAATGTGCAAGCCCGAGCTCGCGGAGAAAGTGCGCTTTGCTGACACTGCCGCCGTGCGGGCCGAAATTGCCCGGGTTGTGCCGCTTTACGACGGCATCCAGCACCTTCGCCAGAAAGGCGATGCCTTCCAGTACGGGGGCCCCCGCCTGTGCGCGGACGGGGTCTGCCCTACCCCGGACGGGCGGGCCCGGTTCAGGCCGGTTAAACTGCCGGCCAACCCCGTTCCAGAAGGGGCGTTTCGCCTGGTTACCCGGCGCGGCAAGCAGTTCAACAGCATGGTGCACGAACCCACCGACCCCACCAACGGCGCTCCCCGCGATGCCGTGCTGATGAACCCCGTTGACCTGGAAAAGCGCGGTCTGAAAAGTGGCCAGCGCATCTGGCTGCACAACGCTTTTGGCACACTGTCCGCCACCGTTTTCCCTGCCGACGTATACCCCGGCAGCGTGCAGGTACACTGGCCGGAGGGCAATGTGTTGCTCGACCCCGATCTGCGCTCGAGGCAAGCCAAAATTCCCGCCTACAAAGAGGCTTATGTCTTCATCCAGACCCAACCACCGCCGGGGCGCCAAGACCCCCACCCGGATGCTGCGGATTGAGGGCGGACGGGCCCATGCCAGGCCCGACCACCTCGTCACCGAGGAGCCGCTGGAAATCCGCTTGCAGTCGGGCACGGGTGAAAGGCGCATCCTGGCCGTAACCATGCGAACGCCGGGTCACGACTTTGAACTGGCCGCCGGATTCCTGTTTGCTGAGGGGGTGATTGCCAGCCGCAGCCAAATCCGCCGCATGGCCTACTGCACCGACCCGGGCGAACCCCAGCAGTACAACATTGTGAACGTCGAGCTAGGGTCGGCAACGCTACCGAACCTGGCCCCCCTCGAGCGCCACTTTTACACCACCTCGGCCTGCGGGGTCTGCGGCAGGGCGGGGTTGGAAAACCTGCGCTTGCGCTGCGAGCCCCTGGAGCCGGGCTTTCGGGTCTCGAGCCAGATCATAGTCGAGTTGCCCAGGCTACTGAGCCAGCAGCAGGCGCTCTTTCAGCAAACCGGGGGGCTGCACGCAGCAGCGCTGTTCGACAAATGCGGAAAGCTACTGGCCGTGCGCGAAGATGTGGGCCGCCATAACGCCCTGGACAAGCTTTTAGGCTGGGCCTTGCTGGAAAACCGGCTGCCCCTCTCCGAGCACATCGTCCTGGTCAGCGGGCGGGCCAGCTACGAGCTGGCCCAGAAAACCCTGGCGGCAGGCGTCCCCATTCTGGCGGCCATTTCGGCCCCCAGCAGCCTCGCTGTGGAGCTGGCCAGGGAGTTCAACCTAACCCTGATCGGTTTTTTGCGCGGCTCGTTCAATGTGTATAGCGGACAGGAACGGCTCGAGGTGAGCACTCCTTCCCCCGAGTAATGCCATCTTTGCCTGAACACTATGCATATCATGGGAACAGTCGTGTGGGGGACAGGGGTTAGGGGACAGGCGTTTGAGAACCGCAACCTTTGCCCGACCACCCACGCCCACTTTGGGTCTCCCTGAAAGTTGTGGATACGACAAAAGTTGGTGCAGTACCAGATACTGTGAAGTTGATCGGATGTCCATGACAGGATGTGGCACAATCTAGGTATGAAAGCCTACCTGGGCCTCTATACTGCACGCCTCGAGATGCCCTGGGTAAAAAGCCTCAAGGAAAAACGGGCCCTGGTCAAGCCGACCATTGAGCGTTTGCGCTCGCGCTTCCCGGTTTCGGCGGCGCGGCTGGCCGGACAGGACGACCACGACTGGGAGGTGGTGGGTTTCAGCCTGATCGGCTACGACGGGGTCTGGGTCGAGACCATTCTGCGCGAGGCTGCCGACTTCATCGCGGCCCAGGCCGATTACGAGGTGGTGGAGGCTAACTGGAGCATTGAGGAAGTAAGCCTGGACGAGCTTTTACCTCGGCAGATTTCCTGAATGCCTTAGAGCGCTCTTCACAAATATCGAGCCATCCGGGCCTAAGGATCTTTGTTCTGGACAATGGCCGCCGGGAAACTCGAAACTCAAGCGGGCTGGTCGGGGAAGTCGGTCTTGGATTCTTCCTCGAGGGTTCGCACTTCTAACTGTCCGTCGCTGCGGCGCTCTACCTTGAGCTTGAACTGGGCAATCAGCCCCCCAATGGCCCCAATGGCCGCCAGGCGCGGGGCCGCCAGGGTAAGCAACCCCCCTACCAGCACGCCCACCGTAAGCGGCAGGGAAATTAGCTCCTCGCCGTTGGGCTTGCAAATGGTAACCCGTGTGGCGGTAGCGTCGCGCAGCAGCTCCTGTACTTTACTTACCAGCTCGCTACCCTGCACCTGAATTTCCTCGACCCAGGTCTTGCTTTCAGAATTCTCCTGCATAGTGTCCTCCTGGCTTCTCCTGCAGTTTACACACCAGTATCCAACAAATGGTCAGCGCCACCCTATTGCACCAGCCCAGCTGCATTTTGAGGGAAGTTTTTTCCCAGGTCGGACACCCAACCTTCACATGCAGACCCACAGTCTGGAAAAGGCCCACACAACCTCTTAATCAACAGCCTCTATAGCCATGGCGGTAGACCCGCCGGTGCCGTGGCAGATGGCAGCCAGACCGCGCTCCTTGCCGTGGGTGTGCAGGGCATGAATCAGGGTGGTAAGGATACGGGCGCCCGAGGCCCCAATGGGATGACCCAGGGCAATGGCTCCACCATGCACGTTCAGGCTGTCCATGGGCACACCCAGCAAGCGGCTGAACAAAAGATTGTTGAGGGCAAAGGCTTCGTTGTTTTCAAACAAGTGAAAATCGGTAACACTCAGCCGATGCTTATCCAGCAGCTTACGCACTGCGGGAATCGGGGCCTCTGGGAAGCGCCAGGGTTCACCGGCGGCCCAGCTATTGCCTAGAATCCGGGCAATGGGCTTCAGGCCGTGCTTCTGCACTGCTTCGGGGCTGGCCAGAACCAGGGCTGCTGCCCCATCGGAGATTTGCGAGGCGTTGCCCGCGGTAAGTACCCCGTCTTTCTTAAAGGCCGGGCGCAGGGCCGCCAGCGATTCCAGGGTGGTCTCGGGCCGCACGCCTTCGTCCTTTTCGACCTTCTCCACCCCTTTGCGGGTCTTGACCTCGAGGGGCACAATTTCCTTGCTGAAATGGCAGGCCTCCTGGGCCCTGGCCGCCCTGAGATGAGAATGCATCGCCACCTCATCCAGCTCAGCGCGGCTCACGCCGAACTCGGCAGCCAGGCGCTCGGTCTGGTCGCCCATGGCCTCGCCGGTGAAGGGGTCAGAAAGTCCATCGCGTTGAAGAATATCCTGCAGTTGCTCGGGCGCACCGGCCAGGTACTTGTAGCCCCAGCGGGCCCGGCTCGAGAGGTAAAACCCGGTCTGGGTCATGGACTCCATACCGCCCGCCAGCACTACCTCGGCATCGCCGTTCTTGATCGCCAGCGCCCCATTGGCCACGGCCTGCATCCCCGAGGCACACACCATGTCCACCGCGTAGCCATCCACCGTATTGGGGATTCCAGCTTTGAAAGCTGCCTGCCGGGGCGGCAACTGCCCATGCCCGGCTCGCAAGACCTGCCCAAACACGAACAAATCCAGGTCGGCGCCACTCAAACCCACTCGCTCGAGGGCCGCCTTCATCACGTGCGCCCCCAGATCAATGGGTGAAAAGTCCTTAAGCGCCCCGCCAAAACGCCCGATGGGGGTACGTACTGCCGAGACTACAAACACCTCACGCATAACTGCCTCCTGGCGATATATTACGCTAATTGTAACTACCGGCGTAAATACGTGAGATTATTTGCGCAACGCAGGGTACGAAGATATGCTACACAGGTCTCTCATCAGGGCAAGCCAGCGTTCATTCTCTGACCGCGGTATAGGTTTATTTTGAAAAAACCCCCGCAGTTTCGATAACCACTCGAGTCCAGTATGTCTGAGGCCAGAAGTTCGTCTGGGTTTGACAAACTAGTGGTCTTTGTTGGGCAAACCCTTATCTTTGACAAAAAAAATGAACATAACCAGCAACAAGCCGATAATCACAGCCGCACCAATGGTAATGATTTCGTCCATGGTTTTTCGTCCTCCTCTATTCCAGCCCCAAGTTTAGCATCGCTCGCCCTCGAGTTCGAAGAATTCGGATACGTTTGTAGTAACACCACCCGAACTGACAAATCTCACCGCATCTGGATAGACTGAGGGGATGACATTACGCAGGGTTCCGGTATTTGCCTACGATTGGGTGCTGATTAGCCTGGTTTTGCTTATTAATCTGGTGGGGCTGGTCACGCTTTACAGCGCGGCCCCCAGCCGTGGGGTCTGGCTCCAGCAACTCGTTGCGTTTCCGGTTGCACTGTCTGTGGGACTCCTGGTACAGATGTTCTCGCGCCGCCAGGTGCTCTCCTGGGCCTTCCCACTCTATGCGGTTTCGGTAGCGATGCTGGTGCTGGTCTTGCTGGTAGGGCGTGAGATCAATGGCGCCAAGGCCTGGTTCGACCTGGGGCCGGTGAGTTTTCAACCCCTCGAGATTGCCAAAATCGGACTCATCCTGGTGCTGGCCCGGATACTGGCGGCCCGCCCCCTGGAACGTCCACTGGATTACATTTTGCCGATTTTGCTGGCAGCGCCCATCCTGGGGTTGGTGTTCATCCAGCCCGACCTTGGAGGCACGCTGGTGCTCATTGCAGGGTTTCTGGGCATTCTATTTGTGCGCGGGATGCCCACAAGTCACATCGTCCTGGGGCTGGTAGCTGTGGCAATACTGGTTCCCACGGTCATATGGCCCAACCTCAACCAGTACCAGCGCGACCGGGTCGAAATTTTGTTCGATCTGTCCAAAGACCCCCGCGGTAAGGGTTTTCAGCAAATCCAGTCCACCATTGCCATCGGTTCTGGGGGGTTGATGGGCAAGGGCTTTGGGGCCGGCACCCAGACCCAGCTAGGCTTCGTACCCGAGCGCCAGACCGACTTTATTTATGCAGTGCTGGCCGAGGAATGGGGTTTTGTCGGGGCTTTGAGTCTGATGCTGCTGTACGCCCTGCTTTTCTTCCGCCTGGGCCGAATGATTTTGGAATGTGTGCGAATGGAGGATCGGCTGGTGATTGCCGGGGTGCTCTCGATGCTGGCTTTTCAGGTGGTGGTCAACATTGGGGTCACCTTAGGACTGGCCCCGGTGACCGGACTGACGTTGCCGCTGGTTTCGAAGGGGGGCAGCAGCCTGGTAATGGTGTATCTGGGGTTGGGCCTGGCCTTATTAATTCACCGGGATCGGTATCGGGAAGTGTGAGGGGGAAAACGGAGTAGGCAACGTGCCTTTTACGAAGACTTTTTTTGCGATGGAAGCGAACTGGTTGCCGCTGAAGGCCATTTGCTCGTGCGCTTCCATCAAACACCCACCAGGCCCTCGAGCAACCCTGCACCCTTTTCACATTCCTGTTACGGCCTGGGTATACATTTGGACTAATGCCAGTCGGCGTATACTGGCGGTAAGGAGGAAGCGTATGCCTATCGGCCCTACTGAGCTCATCATCATCCTGTTGATTGTGGTCTTGCTGTTTGGCGCCCGCAAGCTACCGGAGTTGGCTCGAGGACTCGGCCAATCGGCCAGGGAGTTTCGCAAAGGTCTGAGTGAGGAAGAAAAGAAGCCCGAGGAAAGCAAGCCCGAACAAAAGCAGTCCTAATACCAGCTCTGCGCGTGAGCGGCGCTAAACGCGCCCCTCACTTGCCGCGCCAGGGGGCGCGTCCGAGGGACTTGTATATCGCTTTTGGGTCACTTCTGAGCAGATTTGGTATAACCAGACCGAATCAGGTGCAGGTACCGGGGCTCGAGGGCAACCTCGAGCCGCTGGCCTTCGGCCAGGCCTAGCTGGCCCTGCTTGTAGCGGGGCGTAACAAAGTCCAGAGCAATTTCGCCCACCTTTAGCAAGCCGCGAACGCGCAGACCCTGCGAGCGCAAGTGTTGTACCTCACCCCTTACCAGGTTCAGCGGGCCCTCCAGGGTAAAGACCTCCTCGGAGCGAATCCCCAGCCAGACCCGCTCTCCCACCTTTGCCCAGTCGGGTCGGGGTGCCGTTAGCAGGCCGACCTGCGTTTGCACCTGTACCCACTGTCCACTTGCCTCGACCACCATGCCGTCCCATAGGTTGCGAAAACCCACCAGCCGGGCTACCTCGAGGGTGGCGGGGCGGGCAAATACCTCTTCAGAGGTGCCTTGTTGGGCCAGTCCTGCTTTGGTCAACACCGCCACCCAGTTAGCGCGCTGGGCCAGCCATTGGTCGTGGGTTGCTGCCAGGGTAGGTATTTTGAGGGCTTTTAGCTGTTCCAGCACCCCCCCAAACACCTCCTCGCGGGTGGCCATATCCAGGGCACTGGTGGGCTCATCGAGCAGCAAAATCTGGGGTTCGCGGGCCAGCGCTCTGGCCAGCGCCACCCGCTGCTGCTGTCCACCGGACATCTGCTTTGGGTAGCGCTCGGCCAGTTCGGCAATGCCCATCTGTTCCAGATACTCCAGGGCCTTGCGTTTGCGCGCTTCGCCGGGTAGATGGGCCAGTGGAAAGGCCACGTTTTGCCAGGCTCGCAGGTGCGGGAATAGTGCAAAGTGCTGGGGTAGGTATCCCACCGGGCGCTCTTCGGCTCGCAACCCCGCAAAGGGCTGGCCGCTTGCCGGGTTCAAGCCCGCCAGGGCTTTGAGCAGGCTGGTCTTGCCCACCCCGCTCTCGCCCAGCAGAACTGTAAATCCCTGCACGTGTAGGTTGAGCTTCAGCTTTACCGGGTGCTCGAGGGCATACGCGATCTCCACACATCCTCCAGGGTTCGCACTAGGTACACAAGGGCAAAGCTAACCAGCAACAAAACGCCCGAAGCCTCCGCTGCCCGGCCAAACTGAAGGGCCTGTACCTGGTCGTAGATGTAGATGCTGACCATCTGGGTTTTGCCGGGAATACTGCCCCCCACCATCAAAACCACCCCAAACTCGCCCAGGGTGTGGGCAAAAGCCAGGATGGAGCCCGACAAGATTCCCGGCCAGGTGATGGGCAGAATCACCTCGAGCCAGACCCGCCACCACCCCGCCCCCAGGGTACGGGCGGTCTGAACCAGATCCAGATCCAGGCTGCGAAAGGCTTCCCGGTAACCGTTGAGGGCAAAGGGCAGGCTAAACAAAACCGACCCCACCACCAACCCCTCGAAGCGAAAAGCCCAGGTGAAGCCAAAGGTCTGGGCAATAGGGCCGTTCTGCCCCAGCAGCAGGAGCAGGTAAAACCCCAGCACGGTCGGAGGCAGGGTAAGGGGCAGTAGCACAACGGATTCCAGCACCCGCTTGCCAGGGAAGCGCTTGTGGGCCAGCACCCAGCCCAGCGGCACACCCAGCAAAAGCAGAATTGCCGTGGTGACCAGGCTGACCTCGAGGGTCAGGCGCATGGTTCGCCAGAAAACCGGGTCGTCCATTACTCCAGCTTCTCCCCCGGTAGTAAGAACCCATACTTGCGCAACACCCGGTGGGCTTCAGGCGTGGCGATGTAGTCGTAGAAACGCCGCACCGGCGGGCGATCCTGCCCACGCAAAATCACGTAGGTCTGGTTAAGACGCATATGACTGCTCAAAGGCGAGAGCCAGAACACCCCGGCCCGCTCCATGGTTTCGCTTCTGGCAATGGAGAGAGCTATCAGACCGATATTGGTGCTGGTGAGGGCCAGTTGCGCTGTCTGGGAGATATTCTCACCGTACACGAACTCAAAACCGGGCTTGCCCCGCCGCAGAGCCGCAACGTCGTAGTAGGCCGGGATGCCGGCGGTCATGTCCTCCCATTTAGCTGAGCGGGTCTGGCGCAGCATCCCGAAGCGCTCCAAGAGCGTCACACCCGCCCGTCCATAGGGGGCATGAACCGGGTTTGCAATGGCAACCTTGGTAATTCTGGGGTCAAGCAAAATCCGCGGCCCCAGTTTGCGGGGGTCAAGCCCTTGCTGTACCAGGCTGTTGGAGGCCCAGATCACCATCCGGCCCACCGCATAGAGTTTCACAGTTCCGGGCACAGTGCGCCCGGCCTGTTCGAGCAGTGCTGGAAAAACCTCGTCGGCGGAAAAATAGATATCTGCGGGCAAGCCCTGCATGAGCTGGGTGTACAGCTTCCCCGTGGAGCCAAAGGTAATTTCAACCCTGGTCCCTGGGTTCCGACGCTCAAACTCCTGGGCAATTTCAGCCAGGGCGTATTGCAAATCTGCCGCAGCCACCACCCGGATGGTGTTGCTCTGGGCCAGACCCAGCCCCATTAGCAGCAAGCACAGACTCAGAAAACGAATCACTATCTGCCTCCTCCCTATAGTTACAGTGTAACTATAGGAGACAGAACTTATTTGGACAAGGCCACATTCCGGGCCTGAAGCTGCTCAATAAATCGCAGGCCAGCTTTGGCCATCTCCATACGCCATAAAACCGACACCAGGTGAATTCCCTCGGCTCGCTGGGGTTGCAGGTTATCGAGAATCTCTGAAAAAACCCCCTTTTGGGCCTCGAGCAGAGGCGTCAGGTCGTATCCCAGGCGCATCAAAAAAGCAATTTTGAGCCGCAGATCGGAGCGTCCGTAGCGCAATTGGGTCACAGGGGTATGCAGCCACCGGAGCGCCGATGTCTGACCGCTGGAGGTGGCCGCAAAAAGGGTTCGGGGCGGCCCGGCATCGCCTTCTTCCTGTCGTACCGCCTCAACCAGCCCCCCTGCTTCCAGGTGCTCCAACGCCCGATACACCTGGGTGCGCTGGATGCGCCAGATTTCCCCCAGTTCGCCCTCCGGGGCAAATAACGCCGCAATGCGAAACCCGTGCGAGGGCTGCTCGAGCAAAGCCGCCAGAACGGCCCAATCGGTGGTTGAAAGCTTCTGGTTCGCCTCGCCCTTCACATCCCACAGCCTAACAAAACGAGAGCACCCCAGGGTGCTCTCGGAAAAGCCCAGTCCGATTTTACTTCAGTCCGAGCGCCTTACGGGCTGCGTTGACCTGGGCTGCCGTCATGGTCTTGGCCCTTTGCGCCTGTACCTCGGCGGCGGTGAAGGGCCGCTGGCCTGCGGGGAACTTGTTGCCCCACTGGGTCGAGATATGGTTCAGTAGGGCGGCAATGTCAGCATCGCTCAGTTGCTTGTAGCCCGGCATAACCCCATTGTATTTTGCCCCCTTTACGCTAATTTCACCGCTCATGCCCCACAGGAGTACCTGGATAAGCCAGGCCCGCCCCCCCTGGGCGGCCAGAATCTCGGGAACATGCCCGGCCAGCGGGGGAAAGACCCCCGGTATGCCCGCCCCGGTGGGCTGGTGGCAACCCTGGCACTGCTGGTACAGGGTAGGCCCACTTTGTGCAAACGCAGCAGAGACCATCAGAGCCAACGCCACAAGAAGATGTTTCATTTAGACTCCTCCACAAGAGATTCTATGCTACTGGCCTATGGGACGTTTATACGGGTGCGGTTGCTGCCCACTTGTTGGGGGGTTGGACGGCTGCTGACGCTGCGGGCGTTGGCGACCTCCGCAGGGGTAATGGGCCGGTGGTCTCGCGGCAGTAGCTTGTCGTTACCCCAGGCATTGAGGATGTGATTAAGCACATTCGCAATTTGCTCATCGGTAAGCTGTCCAAATGCTGGCATGACTCCGTTATAGGTATTGCCCTTGACCCGAACGGGGCCTTGCATGCCAAAAAGCAAGGTGTTGATCAGGTGTGCACGGCCCTCGGGGGTTTTGATCAGCTCGGTGGTATGGGCAGCCAGGGGCGGGAAGGCCCCCACCCTCCCCTGACCGTTCTCACCGTGACAGAACGCGCAATTCTGCTGGTAAAGCTGGGGCCCGGTTTGGGCCAGCGCCAGGCTGAAGAGGGTCAGGAACCCCAGGAGCATTCTCACGCCTCGAGTATAGCCCTACCACTTCTGACAAAAGTAAGATTCTGCCCGACAAACGCTTTGGTTAACGGATTCTAAACATCCATCAGGTTTCAAGCTATTAGGTATATCCACGATAGAAACGTAATGGGTAGCGAAAGGGTAATTCACGAGGCCGCGCCGCTGCAAACCCCATAATTCGCACTTCCGTTGAGCAGCATGATATTTCTATCGCGGGCGCACATAACCCCCCCCCCGAGCTCTTGTGGGAATCGGGTTGAAGGAAGCTGGCCCTAGCGCGACTTCACTTCCGACCAGACTTTGTTGAACGCGTCGGCCTGGTCACCCAGGTCGGCCAGCAGCTCGAGGCGGGCTCTTTTCTCCTCTGTGGGGTAAATGAGAGGGTTGTCCCTCTCTTCGATTTTGTCCATCGCAGCCGCTACCGGGGTGGCGTAGCCAATCGAGTTGGAGATTTGTGCAGCAATTTCGGGCTCGAGCAAAAAGTTGATGAACTTGTGTGCCAGCTCGTGATTGGGGCTTTTCTTGAGTATCACCAGGTTGTCCGTCCAGAGCGTAGCCCCTTCCACCGGAATCACATACTTCAGCTTGGGGTTCTCGGACTGCGCTGCCAGGATATCCCCTGAATAAGCAGGCCCTACCGCAATATCGCCAGCAATCAGGCGGTCGCGAATGCTGGTGCCCCCAGCAAAGCCCTGGGAGCGGCGCTTGGCCTCGAGGAGCAGCGCCTGTACCTCGGCCAGCTTGGCCGGGTCGGTGGTGTTCACCGACTCACCCTTGTACTTCAGGGCCGCTCCTATCATCTCGCGCATTTCGTCCAGCAGAAGGAAACGTCCAACCTGCTTGGCGGGGTCGAAGAGCACCGCCCAGCTCTCCACCGGCCCGCTCACCAGGTCTTCGCGGTAGGCCAGTCCAGTAGTACCCCACTGGTACACCACGCTGTACTTCCCACCGGGGTCAAAGGCAGGGTCGGCGAACTGCGGGTCCAGGTTCTGCAGGTTGGGAATTTTGCTCTTGTCCAGCTCCAGCAAGCTGCCAGCCCGGGCCAGCGTGCCTACCGTGTAGTCGGGGGTAATCAATAGGTCGAACTCACTATCGCCGCCTGCCTGAAGCTTCGAGAGCATGGCTTCGGGGGAGTCGTAGGTATCCTCCACCACCTTGACCCCCTCGCGCTTTTCGAACTCGCTCAGCACCTCGCGGGGCATGTAGTCCGACCAGTTCAGCAGCCGAAGCTCCTTTTTCTGCTGCCCACAGCCCGCTACTAGCAAAGCCAGTAAACCGACCACCCAGATTCTGTGCACACTCCACCTCCCATGCCTGGCCCCGGTGCGAGGCTCAGGCCCGTTTCCTCCAGAACAGTGTCCCAAGAAGCAATACCAAAATTGTAATCCCCACCATCAAGGTAGATAGGGCGTGAATCTCGGGGCTCACACCCAACTTCACTGAGGAGTAAATGTAAAGCGGCAGGGTAGTCGAGCCAGGGCCCGCCGTAAAGAAGGTCACCACGAAATCGTCCAGCGACAAACTGAAAGCCAGCAGCGCCCCCGAGACCACCCCCGGCATAATGAGCGGCAGGGTGACCTCACGGAAGGTAAGCCAGGGGGTAGCGCCCAGATCTTTGGCAGCCTCTTCCAGGGTAGGATCCAAGAGCATCAGCCGGGCCCGCACCACCAGGGTCACGTAGGCTATCTGAAAGCTGATATGGGCCAGGATGATGGTAAAAAGCGAGAGCCGGGGCCAGCCGATGGCATCGCGCACCACATCAAATAAAAGTAAGAGCGAGATGCCCATCACCACATCCGGCACCACCACCGGCACGTACAGTAAGTAGCGCAGGGCTGTTTGCAGGCGAAACTGGTAGCGCACCAGCCCCACGGCCAGAAGGGTACCCAGAATGGTCGAAACGACCGTGGAAACCACCGCCACAATCAGGGTGTTGGTGAGGTACTCCAGAATGCGCTCGTTGCTAAAAAGCCGGATATACCAGTCGAAGGTGAAGCCCGTAAACCGAACTCCAAAGCGGCTTTTGTTGAACGAAAGCGCCACGATGACCACAATCGGCAGATACAAAAAGGCAAACACCAGCCAGGCGTGAAAGGAGAGCAATCGCTTCAAGTGAGCCTCCCGAAACCGCCCCGATGGGAACTGCTAAATCGCCGAGAGGAATGGGCCCAGGGCTCTGTGCAGTCTGCACATAAAGCTTTGGGCCTCTGACTTGTAGCGCTGAACCTCATACCAGTTTGTCCAGCCCCCTTTCGCCCTGGGTACGGGCGTAAAGCCACAAACCCAGCAGCACCATGGCCATCAGCACCATGCTGGCCGCGCTGCCAAAAGCCCAGTTCTGTGCAGAACCAAACTGGAGCTGAATCAGGTTGCCGATGAGCGTGACCTTGCCCCCGCCCAGCAGGTCGGCAATCACGAAGGTACCCACCGCCGGGATAAACACCAGCAAAAAGCCCGCAAACAAACCCGGCACCGTCTGGGGGAAGATGGCCTCCCAGAAGGCCCGGATGGGCCGGGCCCCGAGGTCGTAGGCGGCCTCGAGCTGGCTCCAGTCAATCCGCTCGACAGCGGCATACAACGGCAGCACAAAAAAGGGCAGGTAGGTATAAACCGTTGCCACATACACCGCCAGTGTGGAGGGTAGCAGTTCGGCAGGCGGGAGCCCAAAAGCTGTGATCAGGCCATTGAGCAGGCCTTCTTTCTGAAAAACCACAATCCAGGCATACACCCGAATCAGAAAGTTGGTGAAGAAGGGAATCACCACCAGCAGAAGCAAAACCTCCTTGTGGCGGCTCTGGGCAATGTAAAAGGCCAGCGGATAACCCAGCAGCATGATAAAAACCGTAGACCAGAAGCCGATCCACAGGCTGCGACCGATAATCTCAACAAACAGGGGGTCGGAGAAAAAGCGCAGGTAGTTGTGCAGGCCCAAGGGCGGCACCAACTGGCCCAGGCTGCCCCGGCTCATCAGCGAGGCCACCAGCATGATGAGCGTGGGAATCAGGACAAACAGCCCCAACCAAAAAGCCCCTGGCCCAATGGTCAGGAGCACCTGGCGCAGGCGCTCCCAAGGGGTTGCAGCCTCACGCATAGGGGTTACTCCCTTCCACCCCACCTTGAATGACCACCAGTTTTTCGGGGGTGAGCGCCACCCAGACTTCCTCGTCGTAGGTAAACTCCTCGTGGCCGGGCTCCTGAATGTCCTGGTTGAGGGTCTCGCACATCAGCCGTTGGCCGTCGGCAAGCAGCACGTACTGGTTCTCCGAGCCGGTGTAGATGATGTCGTCTACCTTGGCCCGGAATACGTTGGGCAGGTTGGGCTTCTCCCGAAAAAGCCGTATTTTCTCGGGCCGCACTGAAAGCAGCACCTCCTGGCCTGGGGTAAGGGCGTCCTCGTCGTCGAGGACAAACTCGCCAATGGGGGTACGCACCTTGCGCGGCTCCAGAGCCTGGGCCGGAATCAGGTTGGAGTCGCCGATAAACTTGGCCACGAAAGCGGTTTTGGGAAGCTCGTAAATCTCCTCGGTGGGGCCGAGCTGCTCAATGCGACCCTTGTTCATGACCGCAATGCGATCCGACATCACCAGGGCCTCTTCCTGGTCGTGGGTGACGAAAATAAAGGTGATGCCAAGGCGCTCTTGCAGGTTCATCAGGTCTACCCGCAGCTCCTGGCGCAGTTTGAGGTCGAGGGCCGAGAGCGGCTCGTCGAGCAGCAAAACTTCCGGCTCGTTGACCAGGGCCCGGGCCAGGGCAATGCGCTGACGCTGCCCCCCCGACATCTGGTCGGTGCGGCGTTTTTCGTAGCCCGGTAGGTTGATAAGCTCCAGGGCCCACTGTACCCGACGGGCAATCTCGTCGCGGGGCATTTTCTTCATACGCAATCCAAACGCGATGTTCTGTTCCACCGTCATGTGGGGGAAGAGAGCATAATTCTGAAAAACCGTGTTGACCGGGCGCAGATAGGGCGGCACTTCGGTCATGTCCTTGCCGCCAATGATGACCCGGCCTTCATCCGGGGTATCGAAGCCCGCAATCATGCGCAGCAGGGTAGTCTTGCCGCAGCCCGAAGGCCCCAGCAGGCTAAAAAACTCGCCGTCTCGAATTTCAAGGCTCACGTTGTCTACCGCTTTGTGCTCGCCAAAGCGCTTGGTGACGCCCTCGAGGCGCACGGCAACATTCTCGCCCAACTTCCGGTCGCGTCGGCTGCGGAATAAGGTGGGTTCCACAGGGCAGAGTGTACGCTGTAGCAAAGGTTGTGAGCAACAAGCTGAGGTTTCGGTGGGAGATTCGGATGAGTACACCGTCGTATAGTTGTTCATACACCTCCAGGTTTCTGGAAGGAATTGACCTCGAGCCCCCTCCCTACTGCGTAGGGAGGGTGGGAAGGGTATTGGGCGAGGCCCTCAACCGATCGACTACACGAAGTGGCTGCTCAACAAACCCACCTAAGTGCCTCCCGGCTATGTTTTGGCTACTGTGATGATCGAAAATCACTCGGGTATTGCGCCCGGATCATGATTTTCTGGCACGGTCTAGATTCATCTCTAGACCTTATACAGGCACAACTTAACCTCCCCCCTATGCCGCAGGGGAGTAATGAACAGTCACCGGATTCGGCTTCCGACATACAGCGCAGCTAGAGCCGTGACGTTGCCTTTAAACCTAATCATGTATCTGTACAGGCATTTCTACGACTGTGCATTGAATGGGCTTCGCCCAATACCTCTTGACGAAAAGAACAGAACTGGCTACTATTCTTGTTGCCCTGAGCCGGGATGGCGGAATTGGTAGACGCACATGATTCAGGGTCATGCGCCCGCAAGGGTGTGCAGGTTCAAGTCCTGTTCCCGGCACCAAGCTCCCCCTCCTCATGGAGGGGGTTGTTTACACTAAAAACCCTGGTTGGCAGCACAACGCAAGCTACCTCACTTTACCCTCTCATCAAACAGTGATATAACGTTGAATGATAGGAACTCCCAAGATTCCAGGGGGGTGGGTTGCAAACCCACCCTTCTTTCTTGGGGAGGAGGTGAGCGAGTGAAGCCAGAGAATCCCCAGCCAGAAGGGTCTGCTATTGTCAGCAGTGGCGTCCCCCAGTGGGATCAACTGGCCGAAAGCGTCCTGTCGCCACTCGGCTACGATGTGCTCGAGGCCAGCCTCAAGGGTGGCAAGAACCGGGTGCTGCTGGTGCGCATCGAGCGCAAGGATGAAATACCCATCTCGGTCTCGGATCTGGAACGGGCCAACCGTGCCCTGGGAGCCCGGCTGGATCAGCTCGAGGCCCTCTTGCCTGAGCATTACCTGCTACAGGTGGAGTCACCCGGCGCCGACCGCCCACTCTTCACCGCCCGGCATTTTGAGCGCTTTGTGGGACTCAAGGTAAAGGTGCGTAGCCCTGAAGGCAACTTTACCGGGCGGGTGGGGCCGGTCAGGGGCGATATGGTGGAGTTTGTGCTCGAGCATGACCAGACCCGCACCCTAAAGCTCGGCACCTTCAAGGCCCATCTGGCGGAGTGGCCGGATAAACCAAGGTGAGCCAATAGCTGATAGTCCATAGCTCAAAGCCTTTTCGCCATCAGCCATTAGTTATCGGCCATCAGCATCTAAAAAGGAGGCAAATTCTGTGAACAAAGATTTCGTAGACGCCCTTTCCCAGGTAGCCCTCGAGCGCGGGGTCACCGCCGAAGAACTCATCTCCAACTTCGAAGAAGCCCTGCGGCTGGCCTACCTGCGGCAGAAGGGTTTTCGCCCAAAAGAAGTAGAAGAAGAAGGCAAAGGCCCCATAGTGGAGGTGCACCTGGACACCCAGGAAGGCAGCCTCGAGGTGCTGGAAATCCGCCGGGTGGTGGAAACCGTTCAGGATCCCGACAAGGAGATTGACCTGACCACCGCGCAACAGTACGACCCCGAGGTGGCCGTAGGCGAAGAGATGGAGTTCCCGGTAGACCCCGAGGAATTCAGCCGCATTGCGGTACAGATCGCCAAGCAGGTGCTTACCCAGCGCCTCAAGGAAGCCGAGCGTACCCGCGTTCACAACGAATACAAAGACAAAGAGGGCGAGGTGGTAACCGGTAGCGTGGCCCGGGTGGACAACCGGGGCAACGTGTATGTAGAGCTGGGGCGCGGCGAGGCCCTGATGCCCCCAAAAGAGCAGATTCCCACTGAGCGCTACCACCCAGGCCAGCGCATCAAGGTCTATCTCAAGCAGGTGCAGCGCTCGTCCAAGGGCCCCAGTCTGGTGGTCTCCCGCGCCCACGAAGAACTGCTGCGCTACCTGCTGCGCCAGGAGGTGCCCGAGATTGCCGAGGGCATCGTGGAGGTCAAGGCAGTGGCCCGCGAACCTGGCAGCCGCTCCAAGGTAGCGGTGATGAGCCACAACCCCAACGTGGATCCCATCGGGGCCTGCATCGGACACAAGGGCCAGCGCATCCAGGCGGTGTCGGCAGAGCTGGGCCGGGAGCGGGTGGACATTATCCAGTGGAGCCCGAACCCCAAAGAGTTCATCCGCAACGCGCTTTCGCCTGCCACAGTTGGCGAAATCACCATTCTGACCACAGAAGACGGTAAAAATCGCGCCAGCGTCGTTGTTCCCAAGGATCAGCACTCACTGGCCATTGGCAAGGCCGGTCAGAACGTGCGTCTGGCTTCCAGGCTCACCGGCTACGAAATTGACTTTGAGGAAGCCGAGGAAATCACCGACCTTGATGCAGCCCTGCTCAAAGCCGCCGAAAAGGAAGAGGGTGTCAAGGTTTCGCAAGACGCCAAGAGCCGCTTCGAGAGCCTGTTCAAGGATGGCGAGTAGGGAGGAGGGCCGGGGTGTCAAAGGCCAGGCACATCCCCATACGCCAGTGCATCGCCTGCCGAGAGCGCAGGCCCAAGCGTGAGTTGTTGCGGATTGTGCTAACCGAGGCAGGCCCCATCCTCGACCCCACCGGGCGCAAACCAGGGCGCGGTGCGTATGTATGCCCCGACAAACCGGAGTGCTGGGCCGAAAAAAAGCTGCGTCGCTTTGCCGGGGCCAGGGCCCGGGAACTTTCGCAGGCCTTACAAATTGTTCTTGGAAGGGTGGATAGTCAGGCATCACAGGTCGGCAAACCTTCGACCTGAGGCCTGCGACGTACACAGGAGGTCAGCATGGCCAAAATCAGAATCTATCAGCTCGCTAAAGAGCTAAGCATGACCAACGACGAGTTGCTGAAAATCCTCGACGAGATGGGGGTGGCCTACAAATCTCATGCCAGCACCCTCGAGGAAGACACCGCGAGCGCCGTCAAGGAACTGATTGGTGAACAGAGAGTGGCCGAAGCAGCCCGAAAGGCTGAGGAAGCCCGCAAAGCCATTCCCCACCGCCCACCGGTGGTGGTGATTATGGGGCATGTAGATCACGGCAAGACCAGCTTGCTGGACTACCTGCGTAAAAGCCGCATAGCCGAGAAAGAAGCGGGCGGCATCACCCAGCATGTGGGAGCTTTTGAGGTTAAGACGAAGGGGGGTACGGTGGTGTTCATCGACACCCCCGGCCACGAGGCCTTCACCACCATTCGGCAGCGGGGGGCCAGGGTAGCCGATATTGCGGTTATTGTAGTGGCTGCGACCGAGGGGGTCATGCCCCAGACCAAGGAGGCTATTGCCCACGCAAAGGCTTCTGGGGCGAAAATTATCTTTGCCGCCAATAAAATGGATCTGCCGGGTGCAGACATCAATAAGGTCTACCAGGACTTGATGCAACTCGGGATGGTGCCGGTGGCTTACGGGGGCGATGTGGAAGTGCTACCCATATCGGCCAAGACCGGCCAGGGCATCGAGGATTTGCTCGAGACCATCTTGCTCATAGCCGAACTCGAGGATCTGCGGGCCGACCCCAAAGCCGAGGCCCAGGGGGTGATCCTGGAAGCGCGGGTGGACAAGCAAGCCGGGGTGCTGGTGAGCCTCCTGGTACAGCAAGGCACCCTCAAGATTGGCGATTATGTGGTGGCCGGTGAACACTGGGGCAAGATCCGGGCCATGTCCGACGCCGAGGGTGCCCGGCGCAGCGAGGCCGGGCCCGGCAGCGCAGTGCAGGTGCTGGGCTTTTCGGATTTGCCGGTAGCCGGTGACGCCTTCACCTGGGTGCCCGACCAGGTAGCCGCCAAGGAAATTACGGAGGAGCGCATTGAAGAGCGCAAGGCCCGCCAGGTAGCACCAGAGCAGGGCCGGGCCCGCAACCTGGCCGACCTGATGCGCTCCATGCACGAAGCCGAGCAGAAAGAAATCAACCTGATCCTGCGTACCGACACCCAGGGTTCCCTCGAGGCCATCCAGAACATCCTGGCCCGGGAGTCCAGCGAAGAAGTCAAGATTCACGTCTTGCTGGCCGGGGTCGGGGCTCCTAGCGAATCGGATGTGCTGCTGGCCTCTACCGCCAACGGTGCTATCCTCTCCTTCAACGTCAACCCCGGCGGCTCGGTTCGGAAAATGGCCGAGCAAAAAGGGGTACCGCTGCAATCCTTCCGCATCATTTACGAGCTGATTGACGAGATTCGCAAGATGATCAAAGGGCAGCGCGAACCGGTGTTCAAGGAAGAAATCCTCGGTACCGCCGAGGTGCGGGCCATCTTCAAGCTCTCGCGGGGCACCATTGCGGGCTGCATGGTCACCTCGGGCAAAATTACCCGCAACGCCGATATGCGGGTCTTGCGCAAAGGTAAGGAAATCTGGAAGGGCAAGATTGAGGGTCTCAAACGGCTCAAGGACGATGTGCGCGAGGTGGCCCAGGGCTTCGAGTGCGGCATTATGCTGGATGGCTTTACCGATTTCCAGGAGGGCGATATCCTCGAGGCTAGCCAGCAGGTCGAAGTGGCAACGGACTAAGTTGCGCCTGTATAAGGTTTAGAGATGAATCCAGGCCACGCTAGAAAATCATGGTTCGGGCGCAATACCCGAATGATTTTCGATCATGCCACTATCCAAAAACATGGGCGGGAGGTACTTAGCGCGGTTCGCGGACTGTTCGGTTGTAAGAGGGTGTAACCCAAAGGGTATTCTCCATTTCCCGGCTTGTTATCTGCAACCCATACCCTGGGGCCCCTTTCAACAGCGGCGGTATCTATGGGAAACGTCGCACGGTGGATTTTCAACCTGCTGTTCACCCTGATTCCGGTGATCCTGCTGGTGGTGTTCTTCGTGAGCCTGTCTGCGTTTTTCCGCGACCTTAAGGAGTACCGCACCCGGCAGGCCCAGGAAGCCGAGGCCCGTCTGGAAGTGGTTCGGTTGCGGGCAGTTGGGAACGTAAACCCCCAGACGCTCGAAGAAACCCGCCGCCTGTTATCCCGGCGCCTGCAAAACGTCGGGGTGCGGGGCTTTCGGCTCGAGGTTCAAAACAGCACCGTGATTGTGCGCCTGCCGCCGCTCGAGGCTGCGGTACGCAACAGGGTCAAGGCTTTGCTCACCCAGCGGGGCAATCTGGCCCTTCAACTGGTCAAAGCAAGCGCCAGCAATCGCTCCGTTGCTCAAATCCGGCCCACCGACCTGGAAGCACCGGCCCTTACCAACCGTGACCTGTACAGGGTACAAGCCGGCCAGGGAGAGTCGGGCCGCCCCGCCCTGATCCTGCGCCTGAATCGGGAGGGTGCCGCCAGGTTTGCCCGCCTTACCTCAGCCAACGTAGGCCGCCGGCTGGCCATCGTGGTGGATGGGCGTATCCTGATCGCCCCCACCATTCGCAGCCCCATTACTGGCGGTGTGGTCTCCATCTCGGGCTTTAATTCCCCCCAAGAGATCGAGCGCCTGAACGACCTGTTGCAAACGCCCCCACTGCCGGTACGGCTTGAACTGGTCAAACCCTGAGCGGCGTTATAGAGTAACCTGGTCATATTTATGAAGCACTGGCAACGCTGGACAGCCCTCGCAACCCTGGCCATACTGGCCCTGGGGCCGGGGCTCTTCTGGTCACCCTGCAGGGTCAAGGCCGGAAGCGGGCTGAGTCAGGGCTGGACTGCCGTTCCCCTACCCCAGCAGCTGCTCGAGGCCAAAACCAAGCTCAACCCTTTGAGCGCTGGCCTGATGGCCGTAGCCTTTGAACTAACCACCCGCCGCCGCCTCGCCCCAGTTTTTTTACAAGCCCCTCCGTACTCAAACCCGACCTCTCATCAGCGGCTTTACCTGGTGTATGCCCGTCTGCAAACCGATGGTGGCTAACGCCGGAGCCCTCCGTCGGTATATTGTGTCAAGCCCACAGCTAAAAGCTGAAGGGCGAAAGCTCGGAGCCGATGGATTACAACTCAACATCTACAAGTCATCGCCCAGACCATGAACTCTTGACCCTCGAGGTCACTCGGCTCGACCCCCAACCCTTTGATTAGGAACCAATATGACTAATCGCTTGTGGAAATCTGTTTTTCTAATTGGGCTGCTCATAGCAGCCATGGTGGGGCTTTTCCGCCCCTGGGAAGCCCGCAACCCGCAAAACCCTTTGCTACCCCGCGACGGCCTGATTCGCCTGGGCCTCGACCTGCAAGGGGGCCTGCGCATCACCCTGAAGGCAGTGAACCCCAACCCCGACCCGTCGGTTGCCAAAACCGAACTGGACGTGGCCCGTACCGTAATCGAAAACCGGGTCAACGCGATTGGGGTGGCAGAGCCCCTGGTGCAGGTGCAGGGCAACGACCGAATCATCGTGGAGCTGCCGGGCCTGAAGCAGGATCAGCAGCAACGCGCCCTCAGCCTGATTGGTCAGACCGCCAGGCTCGAGTTTCGCATCGTCAACCAGGGGGCGACTGGCACCACGGTTGCTCAGATTAATGAAGAGCTGCGCAATTCCGGCCTGACGGGCGCTGCGCTGGCCGCTCGCCGCGCCGAACTCGAGAAAAACCTGTACAAGCTCCAAGACCTGGGGCCAGCTTTGCTCACCGGAACCGACCTCCGCACCGCCAACGCCTCCTTCGATCAGTTTGGTCGTCCGCAGGTAGACATGGAGTTTACCCCCGAAGGGGCCAAAAAATTCGAGGAGGCCACCCGGGCCAATGTAGGCCGGCAGCTAGCAGTGGTGCTGGACGACAAGGTTTTTACCGCCCCCAACATCCGCCAGGCCATTGCGGGTGGGCGAGCCGTTATCGAAGGGCTTTCGGGCGTCCAGGAAGCCTCCGACATCGCCCTGGTGCTACGCTCCGGCTCACTGCCGGTGAAACTGGAAGTGGCCGAGACCCGCGCCATTGGCCCCACCCTGGGTCAGGACGCCATCAATGCCGGTATTCAAGCCGGCATCATCGGCACGGTCTTGCTGTTTGTCCTGATCTTCGCCTACTACGGTTTCTGGATGGGGTTGGTTGCCGCACTGGGCCTGATTTATACCTCCATCCTGCTGCTGGCCTCCATTTCCATGCTGGGGGCTACCCTCACCCTGCCGGGCATTGCCGGTCTGATTCTGACCCTGGGCGCCGCGGTGGACGGGAACGTGCTTTCCTTCGAGCGCATCAAGGAAGAGCTCAAGATGGGTAAGAAGTTCCGCCAGGCCATTCCGGGTGGCTTCTCCCATTCCATCATCACCATTCTGGACGTAAACATGTGCCACCTGCTGGCCGCAGCCGCGCTCTACCAGTACAGCACCGGGCCGGTGCGGGGCTTTGCGGTGATGCTGGCGCTGGGGGTGGTGACCTCGGTCTTCTCCAACCTGGTCTTTAGCCGCTGGCTCCTGGAGACCATCGGTGACCGCCGCGAGGTCAAACCCCCCTATTGGCTGTGGGGCACCAAAATCAACTTCCTGGGCATTTCTCGCTACGTGACCGCCGCTTCGCTGGGGCTGGCGGTTATTGCAGCAGGCATTGTGCTAACCAAGGGCTTCAACTTCGGCATTGACTTTACCGGCGGCACCGCCTTTACCATCCGGGTACCCGACAGCACCCGGGCCGATCAGATACGCAGCTTCCTGGACAATGCCGGGATTGCCGAAATACGCGGGGCCGAGTCGGTCATCACCTCGCTTTCCAGCGTCAGCGGCAACGAGTTTTCGGTGCGGGTGCGACAGCTGAGCGAAGAGCAGCGCATCGAACTCGAGAAAAAGTTCCAGGAAGGCTTACAAGCAACCATCCTCCAGTCCGAAACGGTAGGCCCGGCCATCGGGGCCGAGTTGCGCCAGAACACCATTCTGGCCGTACTGGTGGGCTTGGCGCTCATTTTGATTTATGTGGCGTTCCGCTTCGACTGGGTGTTCGGGGTAGCCAGCGTAATTGCGGTGGGGCACGACGTAGCGATTGTGGCCGGGATGTACAGTTTGCTGGGGCTCGAGTTCTCCATCCCGACGGTGGCCGTCCTGCTCACCATTGTGGGCTTCTCAATCAACGACTCAGTTATCATCTCTGACCGCATCCGCGAAAACCTCAAACTGATGCGCGGACACAGCTACTACGAGATCGTCAACGCCTCCATCAACCAGACCCTCTCGCGCACCCTCATGACCTCGCTTTCAACCATGCTTCCTGTCCTGGCCCTGCTGTTCCTGGGTGGTCCAGTTTTGCGCGACTTTTCCCTGGCCATATTCGTGGGCTTTATCGTGGGAACCTACTCCTCCATCTATGTGGTCTCGGCCCTGGTGGTCTGGTACAAGACCCGCGAGCAGCAACGCAAAACCGCCACCAAAGCCCGCTCGGCCTGACGCACTCTATCGCGTTTTGACCTTCCCTGCATCGGGGAAGGTTTACTGTCTTGATTCGGATCCGCATCTCCCCCATTCGATGCCCGTGCTGGAGCGAGGAATCCTACATGGCCAAACCACCGTACTGGTGCAAGCGCGTCCAGGGCGTTCTTCAAATATTCTGAGTCATCCGACCTCAAAAAAGCCCTGTCCTGGACAGAACAATGGCCGCCGGGAAACTCGAAACCCAACTCGCCAATGCACCCAGAACGTGGAAACCGGTGAGGGCTTTGCCCACCTCATTTGCCAGTGGAGGTGTGTCCCGATGGGGGTCGTCCCGGCCATACTCGGCTCGTGGAAAATGCTCTACTCCCACTCGATGGTGGCCGGGGGCTTACTGGTAATGTCGTAAACCACCCGCCCGATCTCCGGCACCTGGCGGGTAATTTTGCGGGCCACTTCGTCCAGAAAATCCAGCGGCAAACGGGCCCAGTCGGCGGTCATAAAGTCCACCGTGGACACCGCCCGCAAACCCAGCACGTAGCCGTAGCTGCGTTCATCCCCAATCACCCCTACGCTCTGCATGGGCGTCAGGATGGCCGCGGCCTGCGAAACCTGGTCGTAGAGGTTCCAGTCGCGCAAACCCGAGATAAAAATATCGTCGGCGCGGCGCAAAATGTCCAGCTTCTGGGGGGTGACTTCCCCCAGAATGCGAATGGAGAGACCCGGCCCCGGAAAGGGATGGCGCATGCGAATAGGTTCGGGCAGGCCCAGCAGCAAGGCCAGTTCGCGCACTTCGTCTTTGAACAGGTAGCGGAAGGGCTCGAGCAGCTCAAATTTCAAGTCCTCGGGCAACCCCCCCACGTTGTGGTGGCTCTTGATGTTGGCGCTGCCCTCGCCACTGCCCGCCGACTCGATCACATCGGGGTAAAGCGTCCCCTGGGCCAGCCACCGATAGCCTTGAGCGGACAACTGCCGGGCCTCACGCTCAAAGACCCGGATAAACTCCCGTCCTACAATTTTGCGCTTCTGTTCGGGGTCGGACACCCCCTGCAAGGCCGACAAGAACTGCTCCGAGGCATCCACCACCCGCAAGGCCTTCCCTAAAGGACGCAGGGCCTGCTCGACCTCGAGGCGTTCGCCCAGGCGCAGCAAGCCATGATCCACAAACACCGCCGTGAGCTGGTCGCCAATGGCCCGCGAAAGCAGCAGGGCCAGGGTGGAGGAATCCACCCCCCCCGACACGGCCAGCATCACCTTGTCGTTGCCTACTTTGGCGCGAATCTCGGCGATCAGGTTGTCCAGGGTATGCTCTGCCGTCCAGTCGCGCTCTACTCCGGCCAGCTCGAGGAAATTCTCCAGTACCTGCATTCCCTTGGGGCTGTGCACCACCTCGGGGTGGAACTGTACGCCAAAGGTGCGCCCGTCCGGCGCCGCAATGCCTGCTACTGGGTTTTCGTCGGTTCTGGCAATCACACGCCAGCCTTCGGGCAACTCGGTTACGGCGTCGGAGTGCGACATCCACATCTGCAATTCGCCCTCCAGTCCTGCAAAAAGCGGGCCGTCGTGAAAGACCAGGTTGGCCTTGCCATACTCACGCCGTCCGGCTCGCTCGACCTTGCCGCCATAGTGTTGAGCCAGGTACTGCATGCCATAGCAGATGCCCAGGGTGGGCCAGCCCTGCTCGAGCACCCCCGGCGCAGGTTTGGGGCTGGCAGGGTCGAACACCGAGGCCGGCCCCCCCGAAAGAATCAGGGCCTGGGGATTTTCGGCCTGGATGCGCTCCAGGCTGGCAGTTCCCGGCAGTATGACCGAATAGGCTCGCAACTCGCGGATGCGGCGGGCAATCAGGCGGGTGTACTGGGAGCCATAGTCGAGGATAACCACACTCATGCCAGCAGCATAAGGCCAGGGTAAGTGAGCGTCGAGGGTCAGAGGTCAAAAGCCTGTTTGCCCACCTGACAGCAGGTATAACCTGGTTGACCTCTACCGCAGACTTATGGTTACTCCGCCGGGGTTGGGCACCTCGATCAGCGATTCCACCGGGGCCCGGCCCTGCACCCGCACACGAATGCGGTAGACACCGGGTTTGTCGAAGTCTACCCGTCCGGGGAGCTGAGCAATTTCAGTGTTGAGCGGCATTTTGGAACCTTCGGGAATTTCCAGCAGCACAATACTGGCACTGGGGCCGGGGGGCTGCAGGCGAAACTCAACCGGATAAACTGTGGTTTGTCCCGATGGTGGCGTCCTCGAGCGCAACCATAAGCCAATCCCCCCGGCCAGTAACAAAAGCGGAACAATTAAGAGCCAGAGCAAAAATGTCCGGCGGCTGGCAGGCGGTGGCTCGAGCACCTCGAAGGAGGGCTCGAGGCGTTCCTCAATGCGAATCCGGCGGGGTGGGGTAGTGGTCGGTTGGGGCACCGTTGGTTCGCTCACCTGCACCTTCAAGCTTTTGCTGGTCGCTGGTTTGGAGGGCATGGGTTCAGGGGCGGGTTCGGGGGACGCCGACACCACTGGGGTGTCCACCGACACTGGTGGCAACTGATTGGCGGCAGCCTCGAGCTGCTCCATTAAGGCTGCATAGTCGAGCTGGCCCGTGACATAGTTTTCCAGGGCCTCTCTCCAGGGCAGGGCCGGGTAGGCATCCCCCGCCAGCACCCTGACCGTGTTCAGCAAACCCACAAAATCCCACTTCTGCTCAGGGTTGGCCACCCCCACCCCACCCAGCCATACCCGGCTGCCCCTGGCCCAGATCAGCTCAGGGATAATGTATCCAACAGGAATATCGTTCTCCTGGGCCTGTTTCAGCACCCCTAGCAGTTGCCTGACCCACTGCACCAGGCGGGCTAACTCGACCCGCCCCGCCAGCCAGGAGGTCTGCACCGCTCCCACGGGAATCTCGGCAATCCAGGCATCCTCTTCCCGGTCTATCCAGGAGAGGGTGTGGGGTATGGATAGTTTGGGTGGTTCTTCAGGCAAAGACTTGAAGGCCAACACCTCGATGCCGGTTCGTATATCCTGCCCTTCATACACCTCTGTCGCACTTCCCCCCGGCAGCGCAATACGCCCCCGTAACAAGTAGTGCCCCAGGCTTTCCATAACCCGTAGTATAGAGTACCGATCGTCTTTGATTGCTGTAAAACATCGGCCAGCGTTCAGGCTTTTGTAGTTTTACCCCTTTCCCTCTCCCCTGTAGGACAGGGTGGCGACACCTCCGTTCAGCCCGGCACTCCTTTTACCGGATCGGAAACTTCTGATGATGAACCGGCGTTGCCGGATGAGGGGGCTGCATCCAAAGCTTCCGAACCTGGCTAGCGACTCAGGTCAGGCGCCGCCCCCAAACACATCTCGCCAGAGCACTCAAGACCAGAGCACATCACTACAACTGATTCAGATTGCTTACAAACAATATTGCGTTGACACCCTATTTTTATGAATCCTATAATCGCATTGGTAAGATCAACCCTAATCCCCAGGGGTTCTGCGTTGAAAGGAGCAAGGATGGAGTACAAGGTGACACTCTCCACCGAGGAAATTGTGCGCGGCCTCAAACACTATCGCCGCATTGCCAAGCAGGATGTTCTTCGGGCGCCGGAGACACCGAACCCCGATATCTTCCGCCAGCATGCCGAAGCCCGGCGTGAAATTTATGCCAAACTGGCCGAGGTAGCTGAGGCCGAAGGCCCCGATGCAGTAGTCAGCCAGGCTCTGCAGTTGTATCAGGAACTACCCTTCGTAACCGGGACAGCGGAAGATGCCCACCCCGAGATCAAAGGACAGGAGAATGCCCTCGAGAACTTCTTCCTGATGATTGGCCTCGACCCCAAGGTTCGCCGGGAGGCCCGTAAAGCGCGCAAACCCGTACAGTAGAGTGAACAGAAAACGGGGGACAGGGTACAGGCTCGTCCTGTTGTGGTTGGTTTACGTCTAAAACACTGCTTATGAATCTGGAACTCCTAGCTGCCCAAGCCAGAGCCTGTGTGGCCTGTGGCCTGTCCAAAAGCCGAACCCACGTGGTTTTCGGCGAAGGCAACCCGGATGCCAAGCTGATGATTGTGGGCGAAGGCCCCGGCGAGGACGAAGATTTGCAGGGGCGGCCTTTTGTGGGGCGCAGCGGACAACTGCTGGACAAAATCCTCGAGGCCGCCGGAATTCCCCGCCAGAGCATCTATATTGCCAACATCGTCAAGTGTCGCCCACCGGGAAACCGCGTACCCGAGCCCCTCGAGGCCAAAACCTGTACCTCGCTCTGGCTCCTCAAGCAAATCCAGCTTATCAAGCCCCAGATCATCATTCCGCTGGGTGCTACGGCGCTCGAGTTCTTCGCCGGCGAGAAGCTCCCCATCACCAAGTTGCGGGGCAAGTTTTTCGAGTGGCAGGGCATCCAGATCTTCCCCATGTTTCATCCGGCCTATCTGCTGCGAAACCCCTCCCGCGAGCCCGGCAGCCCCAAACACCTGACCTGGCAAGACATCCAACTGGTCAAAAAAACCCTCGACCAGCTCGGCCCCAAGCAGGGCGTGGAGATCAAAACCATCCAGCAGGAATCCCTGTTCTAAAGAACCTGAGCTTGCAGCTTCCTTTCCAGACCCAACATGCCCCTCTCCCGCGCTGGCCTATTCCACCTGCTGGTGGTTTATCTGGTCTGGAGCAGCACCTATCTGGCCTTCAAGCTTGGCCTCATCAACGGCTTTGAACCGTTCTGGATGGGGGCCACCCGCTTTATTCCGGCCTCCTTGCTGCTGCTGGGGTTTGCGGTCTGGCAGCGCTTCCGGGTGCGGCTAACCTGGGCAGAGGTACGAATGCTGGCCCTCTCGGGGCTGATGCTGTGGCTGGGCGGCAATGGCCTGATTCTGATCGCCACCCAGTACGTGCCTTCCGGCTATGTAGCGCTGATGATTTCCACCGCGCCGATCTGGGCCGCCACGCTGGAGGGCTTGCTGGACCGCAAGCGGCCCCCTGGGCTCTTGATGCTGGGCCTTTTGATTGGTTTGCTGGGTATCCTGGCGTTGAATCTCCCCAAACTGGGTGAAGGCACCCCCACCAACCTGCTGGCCTTTGCCCTGCTGCTCATCTCCCCGCTTATGTGGGCCAGTGGCACCATTTACATCCAGCGCCAAAGCCCCCGGCTGGAACCCGTGGTCATTTCGGGGTTCCAACAGCTATTTGGTGGGGTGGGGTTCCTGCTCCTTTCGCTGTTGCTGGCCGAGCAATGGAACAGCGCTACGCTCCTGGGCTGGGCGGCCAATCTCTACCTGATTGTCTTTGGCTCCCTGATTGCCTATACCTCATACATTTTTGCAGTGCGGCTATTGCCCCTGAGCCTGGTCACCACCTATGCCTACGTAAACCCGGTGATTGCATTGCTGCTGGGCTGGGCCTTTTTGCGAGAACCCCTGGGGGTTTGGACCTGGGTGGGCGCGGCCCTGGTGCTTCTGGGGGTGGGCCTGGTTTTTCGCAGCCGCATGAGGCCTGTGGTACAAACCACGCCCTAGACCCGATACAGCATTATGTGCTTATCTTCACGATAAAATGCTCATGAAGATATTATCCAAGTAGCAGTTGCCATGTGTGGCCGAGCCTTGCAGTGCTTCCACAACGCGTTTTGCTGCTCACCCAGAGCCATTCTCAAAATCAATGTGGCAATCCGTAAGCGTCAAGGTGCTGCGTTGAACTTACAAGGATTGGCGCTAATGAAGCCGATATCCCGGCTTGCTCTTGATCCGGGTACTGCGCTTTTGGTCGTGCCGCCAGCAAACGAAGAGCGGTTTTGGTTCAGTGCTTGAAGTGCCTCGAGCCCGTAAAGACCATCGCCACGCCCAGCTCGTTACAGGCCGCAATCACCTCTGCGTCGCGTTTGGCTCCACCGGGCTGCACAATGGCCGTGACCCCAGCCGCCGCCGCTGCGCGCACCACGTCGTCGAAGGGGAAAAAAGCTTCAGAGGCCAGAACTGCACCTCTGGCCCGTTCGCCGGCATTCTGAATGGCCCGTTCGGCGGCCCAGATGCGGCTGACCGCGCCCGTACCCAGGCCCACCGTCACGCCGTCTTTGGCCAGCACCACATTGTTGGAGCGGGTGTGCTTGCCCACATACCAGGCAAACTTGAGGTCGAGCAGTTCCTGAGGGGTGGGGATTCGCTCGGTCACGTAGGTCAGGTGCAGCTCCTCCCAGCGGCGCAGATCCCGTTCCTGGGCCAGAAAGCCCCCCACCAAGGGGCGAAACTCCAGCAGGTCGGCGTCCTGGCGGGCGGCTACCAGCACCCGGAGGTCGGGTTTTTTGTCCCGGAACCAGTCCAGGGCCTCGGCGCTGACCTCGGGGGCGATGAGCACCTCGAGGAACGTCCCCCGGGTCGCCATCGCCGTCTCCAGATCCACCGGGCGGTTGAAGGCCACTACCCCCCCAAACACCGAGAGCGTATCGGCATCGCGGGCCCGCTCCCAGGCGGTTTTGGGGTTATCGGCCAGGGCGACCCCGCAGGGGTTGGCGTGCTTGACCGCTACACACGCCGGCAGTTCGAACTCCGAGACCAAAGCCCAGGCCGCATCGGCATCGGCGTAGTTGTTGAAGCCCATGGGCTTGCCGGAGCGCACCTGGGCGTGCAGTACCGGCCCGGTCTGGCCCTCGAGGGCATACAGCGCTGCCTGCTGGTGGGGGTTCTCCCCATATCGAAGCGCAACCCCCGGCAGGCGCTCGAGGGTGAGCAGTTTGGTTTGGGGGAACTGCTCGTAGGCCAAAAACTCGGCAATAGCTGCGTCGTAGGCGGCGGTGTGGGCAAAGGCTTTGTGGGCTAGGCGGCGGCGGAACTGGCTGCTAATCCCCGCCCACAAGGCTTCCAAAACTTCCCCATAATCGGCAGGGTCGCAGACCGGCAGCACCGCCTCGTGGTTTTTGGCGGCAGCCCGCAACATGGCCGGCCCTCCTATGTCTATATTCTCGAGGCACTCCTCAAAAGAAGCCCCCCGTGCCAGGGTTTCCCGAAAGGGGTATAGATTCACGCAAAGCAGGTCTATGCGGGTCAGGTTGTGGGCCTGCAACTCGGCCTCGTGCTGGGGGCTTTTGGTTGCCAACAATCCGGCGTGAATGCGGGGGTGGAGGGTCTTGACCCGCCCATCCAGAATTTCCGGAAAGCCCGTAATTTCGGAGACATAGGTTACCGACAGCCCCGCCGACTGCAAGGTTTTGTGGGTTCCGCCGGTAGAGACCAGCTCAAAACCCAAGTCCAGCAAACCCTGGGCAAACTCCACCAGACCCGTTTTGTTTGATACCGATAAGAGCGCTCGCATACCGGAAAATCATACCCTCCATAAACCCAGCTTCTAACCTGGGCTCTGGAGAGTCCTGCGCCAGAGGCTGAAAGCGTCCGAGTAGGTGACTTGTTCAAAGCTCGACGAATCTCGCCCCCTGCTCCCGCCCCCTACAACCCTAAACGCAGCGCCCATCCATTGGCACCTTTACAACGGTGTGAGAACCCAGGGCCGGCTAGACTATGGGCATGAGCACCGCTATTTACGACGGAATCAAAAAGGAGATTATCGAGGCTATGAAGCGCGGCGACACCGCCAGCCGCGACTTTGCCCGGGTGGTCAAGGCCGAAATCGACCGCAAAGGCGACGGCAGACCCCTGCCCGACGCCGACGCCGTGAAGATTCTAAAGGCCCTGCGGGTCACGGCGGAGGAAAACCAGAACGCGTTTGAGATGGCTTTTCTGGACAAATATCTGCCGAAGGAGATGAGCGAGGCCGAAATTGAAGCCTGGGTACGGGCCAATGTGGATTTTAGCTCGCTTAAGTCCCCCATGGCGGCCATTGGAATTGTGACCAAAGCGCTGGGGCCGGTAGCGCCGGGGGATCGTGTGAAGAAGGTTGTTGAAAGGATGGTGGGTGGGCAGAAATAAGTCGCTCAGGAAGCGCATTGAGGGAGAAGAGAGGGTGATTCGAGAACATCAGGAGAAAATTGCCCTCGAGCTCGCCCAAGCTTTCCCCAATCGGCATTTGATCAAAAAGTGGCAGAAGGACATTGAGCGACATGAGCGGATTCGCGCTAAACATAAGCAAGCTACCCGGAAAGGAATAAAGCATGAGTGCCCGCACCAGGCCCCTCAGCGAACATTTATTGGAGGAACTCGAGGAGGAGTGCCTCAAGTACCTCGAGTTGCGCCACCGCTTGCGCAACATGCCCGAATCAGAGGAGCGTGCAGACCTCGAGGGCTATATTTACGCTTGGCTAACCCAACTTGAAAGCACAGCCAGCCAAGCCAGGGAAGCACTGGACAGCGAGATTGAAACCAAAGATGACTAAGCCGGCCAACCCCTGGACGAGGCTGCACCTCGAGGCCCTCACCCAGCACCCCTACCCTATCGTGCGCGAACGGCTCCGCACCCACAACGGGCGCGAGGTAACGTACATGTACGTGCCGGGGCAGCACCAATGGGTCTCCATTTTGCCCATCACCCAGCAAGGTAGCGTGCTGCTGGTACATCAGTACCGCCACGTATGGGGCCAATACTTCTTCGAGCTTCCAGGGGGTGCTGCCGAGCCGGGCGAAACCCCCGAAGAAGGTGCCCGGCGCGAGTTGCGCGAAGAGTTGGGGGCCGAGGCCGGGGCGCTGGTTCCAATTCAGCCCTTCCGCCCCCTGGCGGGCATCGTGGCCGCTACCATCCATCCCTTTGTTGCCCTGCACAGCCAGGTGGTGCGGCCCGCCGAACCAGAGGACGGCGAGCTGATCGAGGTGGTGGAGTTTTCCCTGGACGAGGTGTACGAAATGCTCGCCAGGGGTCTGTTGAACGAGGCTACCCATGTCATCACCCTGCTGCGGGCCAGGCCCATCCTTACCGAAATGGGCTATCTGAGCTAAAATATGAGTGTGGGAAGGGGGCGCAGCCGCTGGTGCTTCACCAGAGGAAAGTCCGGGCAGCACAGGGCATGATGCCAGCTAACGGCTGGGCGGGGTAACCCGACGGAATAGTGCAACAGAAAGCAGACTGCCGGGGCAACCCGGTCAAGGTGAAACGGTGCGGTAAGAGCGCACCAGTGCCCCTGGAAACAGGGGCAGCTAGGCAAACCCCATCTGCTGCAAGTCCCGTAAGTCCGACAGGCAGAACTGACCCGGTTCGCTACGACCTGCGGCAGGGACGCTCGAGGTGAGCGGCGACGCTCATCCCAGAGAGATGGCTGCGGAAACAGAACCCGGCTTACGCCCCTTCCCTCACCAAAAGAATGGTTGCCACCCTTTGCGAGCCCAAAAAACTCAGGGTGGCATTTTTGCAAAGATTCCTCGCCCAACTTTGCGGTGGCATGCCATATCTGTTCCTCTTGCTTTCTCCCCCAGGAGAGATGGTGGCGACCCCTCGCCAGCGTTTTTACAAACAACGACTGCAACGCCATTGATTGCTCCTGGAGTGTTGCCAGATGAGTGGGCTTAGAGATGCCTCTCAAAAAAACTACCCAGGCACATGTTCATAGCCTCGAGTTGGCCCGGCAGGCCGCAACGCAGATGGCAGGGTTTGGAGCGGTACAATCCCAGCTATGAACCGCCGCCTTATCGGCAAGGAGCTTTTGCGCCCACACGAAGAGCGCGGCCCCAACGGGCGCAGGCTGTGCCGTTATGTGCACTGCAACAACGAGGTGCCTCCGGGTCGGCGGACCTGGTGCAGCGACACGTGCGTGCACCAGTACCGCCTACAGGCCCACTGGAGCTATGCCCGGCAGCATTTGCGAAAGCGCGAGAAAGGCGTTTGCCAGGTCTGTGGTACCGACACCCGCCCCCTCAAAAGCGCTCTGATGAAACTGTGGAAGGCGGCGGTGCAAATTGGACGCGAAAACCGGCTTCACCCGAATCTGTACCACCTCGAGGCGTACCGTTTGCTGGCTTTGCAGTACGCCCAACTGACCCAGCAGCTTACCGAGCGGGGCTTTCATGGCTTTTTGCCCGAGCTGCCCAGGAGCTGGCGGCCCCGCAAAGCCTGGAAGGCCCCCTCAGACCTGTGGGAGGCGGACCACATCCGTCCGGTGGTGGAGGGCGGCACCCATGCGCCCGGCAACCTGCGAACCCTGTGCCAGCCCTGCCACAAGCAAGCCACCCGGGCGCTGGCGGCCAAGCGCAAACAGCTTAGCGCCGTTGCAGGATAACAACCGAGAGCAACACCAGGCCCCCACCCAGCAGTTGGGCCAGGCTCAGGCGCTCCCCCAGGATCAGAACGCCCAGGGCAATGGTAAAAAGGGGCTCGAGCATCGAAACAATTGAGGCCTGGGTGGCACGAATCCGGCGCAGGCCCACAAAAATTAGAACCACCGGGAAGACCGTGGCAACGGTGCTGATCCCCAGGAGCAGACCCCAGTCCGGCAGGCTACCAGGCACTTGAAACCGACCATCCAACCAGGCCAGGGCGGTAAACGAGAGCGCTGCCCCCACAAACACATAGCCCGAAGTGCGCACCGGGTCGCTGACGCGGCTTACCCGTGCGCTCAGCAGCAGATAGGTGGCATACACGGCAGCGGAGGCCAGGGCCAACAACACCCCCAAAAGCCCCACCTGCCCGGAGAGATCGGTGGTCAGGGCGATGCCCACCAGGGCCAGGCCCATGGCCAGCAAAGCTGTCTGGGTGGGTCTTTCACGCTCGAGCAGCCAGGCCAGGAGCACCACAAACACCGGGTAAACATACAGCAGCAAAACCAGTACCCCCACCGGCAGCCGCTCGAGGGCTGCAAAGTAGAGGGTGGTCTGGGTCGCATACCCCACCGCCCCCAGCAGAAAGGGAGCCAGGGCCTCGGAGATTTGAAAGCGCCACCCCCCGCGCCAGAGCAGCCAGCCCCAGACCCATACGGCAGCCAGCAGCATCCGCCAGGAGAGCAGTTCCGAGGACGACCAGCCCAGACCAAAAGCAATCTTGCCAAAGATCCCCAGGGTGGCAAATCCCAGGGCCGAGAGCGCGACGAGAAGGATTCCGGCCCGATCCACCCCAGGAATCTATCAGTTGGAGGGCACGACTCCAAGCATTAAGGCCCTTAGCCTCATGCAATCTGAGCGAGTTAGAGACGATGCCCCCCTCAATCAAAATACAGGGGCTTTTCCACGTCCTGGGCAATATAAGTTAGCCAAAGTATATCCGACCAAAGCCCGTTTTCAGCTTGGTGGGGATTCTGCCCATTTGGCTTTCCCAAGGTGGGAAAAAGTGGGACTGAGGTGGGAGATGGTGGTAAAAAGTGGGGAATGCGTGGTACATTACTGTACAGAACAGCACCTCCGGTGGGAAACGCTCGTGGGGAGACGAGCCTGAAAACCGAATCTGCACAGGAGAAAACAAGATGCCCTTCGGTGAACACCAGTATAGCCTCGACGACAAGGGAAGGGTTGTGATCCCACAGCCCTTCCGCTCGTTTATCGAGGATGGGGTGGTGATTACCAGGGGCCTCGAGGGCTGCCTTTACATGTACCCCCTGCTGGCCTGGAGCAACATTGAACGCCAGTTGCAAAACGTACCCCTGATTGACCGGGCCGCCCAGGAGCTGGTGCGCTTCCTGTACTCCGGCGCCCACAAAACCCAGATGGATAGCGCCTCGAGGGTGACCATCCCCCCACCCCTGCGCAAGTTTGCGGGCCTCGAGGACACCAACGATGCGGTGGTGGTGGGCGCGCCCACCCGGTTGGAGCTGTGGAGCGAGAGCCGCTGGTGGGCCAGCATCACCAAGTTTGTGGAGAACCCCACCACCCCCGAGGCCCTGCGCGGCCTGATTGGATGAGCCATGTATGCGGCCCCTGCACGGTTTCCAAGCGCCCAGCCGCCCGTTCAGCAGAGGAGGGGTGTGAGCCATACTTCGGTGCTCTATCACGAAGCCCTGGACTGGCTGGCGGTTCAACCTGGAGGGGTGTATGTGGACGCTACCCTGGGCGGGGCGGGCCATACCCAGGGCATTCTGGAACGGGGCGGGCGGGTGATTGCCTTTGACCAGGATCCCGAGGCCATCGCCCGGGCCCAGGCGCTGGGCCTGGCGAATCTGACGCTGATTGAAGCCAACTTCCGCGAGCTGGTGCCCGAGCTAGAGAAGCGGGGCCTGAGGCAGGTAGACGGCATCCTGGCCGACCTGGGGGTGTCCAGCTTTCACTTCGACGATGCCCGGCGGGGCTTCAGCTACCAGCAGGAAGGCCCCCTGGACATGCGGATGGGCGCAGGTGCGCTTACCGCAGCCGAGGTGGTCAACACCTACCCCGAAGAAGACATCGCCGACATCCTCTACCGCTACGGCGAAGAGCCGCGCTCACGGCGCATCGCCCGCTTCATTGTGGAGAACCGCCCCATCACCACCACCACCCAGCTGGCCGAGGTAATCCGCCGGGCTACCGGGTACCGCGAGGCCGGGCACCCCGCCCGCAAGAGCTTCCAGGCCCTTCGCATCTACGTCAACGACGAGTTAGGTGCGCTGGAGGCGTTGCTTCGGGGCGCCGAAGAAGTGTTGAAGCCCGGGGGCAGGCTGGTCGTCATCAGCTTTCATTCGCTCGAGGATCGCCTGGTCAAGCACTTCCTGCGCGACTCCACCCTGCTAAAACCGCTCACCAAAAAGCCCATTATTCCTTCGGAAAGCGAACAGCGCGCCAACCCCAGAGCCCGCAGCGCCAAGATGCGGGTGGCCGAGCGCACAGATGGAGGCACAGCATGAAGACGGTATTGCGATGGGGCCTGGTGTATTTGCTGCTACTGGCAGGCTTGACCGCCCTAGGGCACTACAACCAGCAACTGAGCGCCAATTTGATGGCGCTCCAGGCCACCGAGGCCGACCTCCGGCAGAAAGAGACCCGGCTGCTCTTGCAGCGCTATCAGTTGGTTTCCCCCCTGGCGCTGCGGGAGTGGGCCGAGGCCAATGGTTATATCCCCATGAGCCTGGCCCGCTGGGCCAGCCCTGTGCCGCCAGAAAGGAGCGCCCCTTGAACCGCCTGGGTACGAGCGAACAGGCCAGCCTGAGCCGGGGCTGGGTGGTGCTGGCAGCCTTTGCCGCCTTTCTGCTAGGGCTGGGATATGGTTTTTATGTGCTGTGGCACAACGCCCCCAGCCTTCCCCTGCGGCCCGTCTCGGCCCGGGCGGACGCGCCTCCTTTGCGCGGCAGCCTGGAAGCCGCCGACGGCACCCCGCTGGCCTTCAGCACCCCGGAGGAAGCGCGCTTGTATCCCCTGGGTCTTTCGGCTACTCAGCTCATTGGCTTTGGTGAGCGCAGCACCGGTAAGGGGCTCTCGGGCCTCGAGCTCGACCTGGAAAAGCTGCTCGCCCAGGGCCAGAGCCTGCGCCTGACCCTGGATCCACTGGTGCAGTCCATCGCCGAGCAAGCCCTGTGGAAGGGCCTCGAGGCCGCCCAGGCCGACTGGGGTTCGGTGGTGGTGATGGAAAGCAAAACCGGGCGGCTCCTGGCGGTGGCCAATGGCCCGGCCTTCGACCCCACCGCCCCCCGGCGCAGCACCCAGCAAGATGTCTCCTGGCGCAACCACGCCTTCGCATACGCGCTGGAACCCGGTTCGACCATCAAACCCCTTACGGCTGCTGTGCTGATGGAGGAAAACGTGGCCCGGCTGGACACCCGGGTCTATGCTCCCATGAGCCGACGCATCGCAGGCTGGATCATTAATGATGTGGTCAAACACCCCGAGACCCTGACCCTGAGCGAGGTGCTCAAATTCTCCTCCAATGTGGGCATCACCACCCTGGCCGAGCGAATTCCGCGTGAGACGCTGTTCAACTTCTTCAAGAAGATGCACTTCATGGATGCGGCGCTCCTACCGCCCCTCTCTTACCAGCCCCGGATTGCCGTGCAGGTTGCGGCCCCCCAGGTGCGCCCGGTGAACCGCTGGGGCCCTGCCGAGTACGCCAACGCCACCTTCGGCCAGGGTTTCCTGATTACCCCCCTGCACCTGGCGGCAGCCTACAACATCCTGGCGAACGATGGAATCTATCGCCAGCCCATTCTGTTCGAGGGCAACACCTCCCAAAGCAGTGTGGTATTCCGGCCCCAGGTAGCCCGTGAAATCCGCAAAGCTCTGACCGAGGGCATCGCCGAAAATGCCAGGCTGCCTGGCTATGTCCTGGGGGGCAAAACCGGCACGGCCCAAGTGGTGGTGAATGGCCGCTATAGCAGCAGCGTCTATGCGGCGCTCTTTGCCGGTTTCATTCCGGCCAACACCCCCCGCGTGACGGTGGTGGTGAACCTTTTCCACCCCAAGGGGGGGCGAATCCACGGCTCGCAGGTGGCAGCCCCCATCTACCGGGATATTGCAGCCCGGCTCTTTGCGCTCTGGGGCGTCCCGCCCCAATTGGACAACTCATCTGGCAAGGGTAAACTGGTCAACCGATGAGTGTGTTGTGCAACTTGAGGACAATACTCATGTGAGGCTATGGTGCAGATCAAAGGGCCTAGAGAACTCCAACCCAACTGGGTAGCCAGCCTGACGGGTGGAAAAGTGCACGAAGGCGCTACCGTGGCCCACGACTTGCACTGGGACTCGAGGAAAGTAGCGCCGGGGATGGCCTTTTTCGCCCTGCCCGGCGCAAAAACCCACGGGCGGGAGTTTGGCCCAGAAGCCATCCAGGCCGGGGCGGCCTTTGTGGTCACCGACCTGGCGCACCCGGGCGCGGTGCAGGTCGAGAAGCCCGAGCGGGCTTTGCTGGCGGTCGGGCGGGCCCTGCGCGACCGGTTTGGCGGTACGGTGCTGGCGGTGGGGGGTAGTTCGGGCAAAACCACCACCAAGGAGTGCCTGGCCCAGGGCCTGGGCTGGTCTGCCCCCGAGGGCAACCTGAACAACGCGCCCGGCCTGACCCGCTTCTTTTTGCATCTGGAAGAGGGCGAGGGTGCTGTAGTGGAGCTGGGCATAGACCGGCTTCTGGAGATGGCCGAACTCACCTATCTGGCCCGGCCCGACTTTGCCGTGCTCACCAGTCTGGGGGAGGAGCACCTGGAGGGGCTCGGAAACCTGGAGAACGTGATCCGCGAGGAGAGCTGGCTTTTGCGGGTGAGCCCCGTGCGGCTGGCCAGCACCCAGGCCGCCGAGATGGTTCAACTGCCAAACCTGAAGACCTACGGCATCGGGGCCGGGGATTTTCGGGCCGAAAACCTCGAGCTCGGCCTCAACGCCAGTCGCTTCCACTTCGAGAGCCGCCCGGTCAGCCTCCCCTATCCGGGCGTGGGGCCGGTGATGGGGGCGCTGGCCGCCCTGGCCGCAACCCGGATGCTGGACAAACCCCTTGCCGACACCATCGAGCGGCTGGCCGCCCTCCGGCTCCCCCCAGGCCGGATGCAGCGCTTGCAGCTGGGGGGGGTGGACTTCATCCACGACGCCTACAACTCGAACCCGCTTTCCTTCCGGGCCGGGATGCAGTTCCTGCAAACCCAGCCGGGGCGCAAGTGGCTGGTGCTGGGCCGCATGGCCGAGCTCGGCGAGGAGGCCCTGAAGCACCACCTCGAGGCCGCCCGGCTGGCCCAGAGCATCAGCCCCCATCTGGTATTCATCGGGCCTTTCGCCCAGCAACAGGCGGCCCTGGTGGGGGGAACCGCCGTGGAGACCCTCGAGGAGGCCGCCCTGTATCTGGCCGGGCAGGTTCGGCCCGGCGACCTGGTGTACTTGAAGGCCTCGCGCAGCGTGGGCCTGGAGCGCTTGCTCGAGCTCTGGCCCAGGGAGGAAGCATGAGAGCAGGGCTGGTGGCTCTCTCCCTGGGCCTGGCGGCGTGCGCGCCCCAGCCGCAAACCCCCCCAACCCCCACGGAGCCCATCCTGATAGAAGGGGGTGTGGTGGAGGGGCGGCTGGTACGGGCCATCGGGCTGCAACTGGCCCTGCCCAGCCCCGCCCCACTGGTCGCCCGTAGCGGCGAGACCCTGCTGGCCGCCTACCCCTTTCAGTTGCTCATCTACCAGAACGGCTTTATTCGGGAAAGCCTGCCCCTGCCGGGGGTGCCCACCTTTGTACGGGCAAAACCGCTGCCCCTGGTGGGCCTGGCGGATCGGCTCTATGTACCTGGGCTGGGCACCCTCCTCTACAAAGCCAAAGACGCCCTCAACACCAAAGAGGGGGTCTACTGGCTGGACGACGAAGGCATTAGCCTCGAGCGCCGGCGGCTGGCCGAGGGGCGCTTCAACTTCCTGGCCGCCGGCGAACGCCATGTGTACGCCTTTGGGCGCGAGGCCCTGCGCCTGCCCGACCGCACCTGGGTACCCCTGCCGGGGGTCGTGCGGGCGGCGGTGGTGCTGGAAGACCTCTACGTGCTCACCCCGGAGGGCCTCTTCCGGCTCAGCCCGGAGGGGCTGCGCCTGGGCTTCCGGGCCGGGGCTTTTAGCGGCCTACAGACCGACGGGGTGTACCTCTACACGCTCGAGGCGGGCCGTCTGGTCACCCTGCGGCTCAATCTGGATGTGGCCAGCCGCTCTGCTTTCACAGCCTGGGCTCCAGCGCGTCAAAACCTCGTCTCCCCCACCGCCCTTTTCGCGTCACGGGAGGTGCGATGAACACCCTTGCGGCCGCCGCCCTTCTGAGCTGGTTCCTGGTGGGGCTCTGGATTACCCTGATGCAGTCGCTGCGGCTCGGCAAGCAGGTGCGGGCCGACGGACCCCAGAGCCACCTGGCCAAGATGGGCACCCCCAGCATGGGCGGGGTGGCTTTTTTGCTGGCTGCTGCCCTGGTGTACGGGCTCTCGGGGGGCGACAAGTGGGCCGGGCTGTGGCTGCTGGTGCTGGGCATGGCCCTCCTGGGCCTGGCCGATGACCTGGCCGGTTCGCTACGCCGACCCCTCAAGGCCCGCGAGAAGCTGGTGGTGCAGTCGTTGATGAGCCTGATTTTTGCTATCTGGGCGGCCCGACAGGTGCAGTACACGCCGTATCCCGTGCTGGATGTGCTGCTCTTCACCCTTGTGATCATTGCCGCCTGCAACGCCTTCAACTTCACCGACGGGGTAGATGGGCTTTTGGCCAGCGTTTCGGCGGTGATTTTGCTGCCCTTTGTGGGGCTCCCCACCGCGCAGGTCATGGTGGGGGCCTTGCTGGGCTTTTTGTGGCACAACGCCCCCAAGGCCACGGTCTTCATGGGCGACACCGGCAGCATGGCCCTGGGGGCGCTGGTGGCCGGACTGTTCATCCTGGAAGGCAAGCTCTGGTGGCTGCCCCTGGTGGCCCTGATCCCGGTGCTCGAGGTGCTCTCGGTGGTGATCCAGGTCAGCTACTTCCGCCGTACCGGCAAGCGCCTCTTCAAGATGAGCCCCCTGCACCACCACTTCGAGCTGTCGGGCTGGCCCGAAAGCAAGGTGGTGTTTCGCTTTGTGGTGGTCACGGCACTCTGCACGGCACTCGCGGTACACCTCTGGGGAGGCCCCGTATGAGGCGGCTGGTGTATGGGCTCGGGCGCAGTGGCCTGGGGGTGCTGGGCTACCTGCGTCGGCACGGCCTGTCGGCCCGCTTCTACGACGACCAGCTCAGGCCCGAAGAAGCAGCCGAGGCCCGGGCGCTGGGGTTTGAACTCGAGCCCGACCCTCAGCCCGGCAGCTACGATGAAGTGATAGCAGCCCCCGGCGTACCCATCCAGCACCCCCGCCTGCAAGCCCTGCGGGCCGGCGGTGCGGAGGTGATTGGGGAGGCCGAACTGGTTTACCGCCACTCCCCAACCCCGCTCATCGGCATCACCGGTACCGCCGGCAAAACCAGTTGCACCCTGTTCACCGGCCACTTTTTGCGGGCGCTGGGCTTCAAAGCCCTGGAGGGCGGCAACATCGACCCGCCGCTGGCCAGCGTGGTGGACGAGGCCGAGGTGGTGGTGGTGGAGATGAGCAGCTTCCAGCTCGAGCGCACCCTCCACTTCCGCCCCCGCGTGGCGGTGCTGCTCTTGCTCGGGGTGGATCACCTGGATCGGCACGGCAGCCTGGAGGCCTACCACGCCGCCAAGCTCAACCTGATCAAGAACCTCACCGCCAAAGACGCCCTGGTCTACAATGCCCTAGACCCCAAGATCCTGGCCGCCCTCGAGGGAAACCCGGCCCAGCGCTACCCCTTCGAGCCCCATAGCGACCCCCGCGAAACCAACCTGAACGCAGCCCTGCAGGCCGCTCTGGCCTATGCCCACATCATCCAGCGCGAACAGCCTGAGCGGGTTCTTGCGCTCGAGGCCACCCCCGCCGCCCTCGAGCCCTTCCGCGCCTCGGCCCCCCGTCCCGAAGCCCGTTACGAAATCTTCGCCCACATCGGCCAGCTACTGTTCATAGACGATTCCATCGCCACCCGCCTCGACTCGGTGCGCATGGCCCTGGAGGCCGCGCCCCCGCCGGTGGCCTGGGTGCTCGGAGGGGTGGACAAGGGGGCCCCGGTGGAGGAACTGCGCGAGGTGGTGGCCCGCAAGGTCAGGCTAATTCTGGCCATTGGCCGCGACGGTAGCCGGCTGGCCGCACCCTTCAAGAACCTGGTGGAGGTGGTGGAAATCCCCGAGCCCGACGGGCGCAAAGCCCTCGAGCAGGCCGTGAGTGAATCCCTGCGGCGGCTTGCCTCGGGCAGCGTGCTGCTGGCCCCACTGGCCACCTCGTTCGATCAGTTCAGGGATTACAAGGAACGCTCTAAAGTCTTCCGGGAAGTGGTGCTGCAACTGGGAGGTATTCGTGGATAGCATTCTGCTACTGGCACAACTTTTGCTTTTCGCCCTTTCGGCGCTGGGGGTGGCCACCTCCGACTGGATGCGGGCCGCACCAGCGCAGCACAGCCTGGAAAACCTGCGCAACATGGCCATCTCGCTGGCCCTGATGCTGGCAGTCTCGCGCCTGCACACCCAATGGGCGATCTGGGCGGCGCGGCCCTTTTTTCTGTTCTCGCTCCTGCTGTTGGTTGCGAACCTGGTGGTGGGGTTCGGGCCGGGCAGTGAGCGCAGGTTTATCGACCTGCCCTTCACCTCCTTCAACCTGCAGGCTTCGGAGTTTGCCAAGCTGGCGGTGGTGCTCTACCTGGCGGCTTTTTTCCACAACAAACCCACCGATTACCCCATCATTGGCCCCATCATTGCCATCAGCCTGGCGGCGGGCCTGATCATCGCCTCGCCCGACCTGGACACGGGCCTGTTTGTGCTGTTTTTTTCGGGCTTCTTGCTGGTGGTGATCGGGGTTCCTTTGCGGCGCTTGCTGGCCATCGGGGCCACCGCCTGGATTCTGGCCATCTCGGTCTCGGGGCTGTACCTCGATCGCTTCGAGAAAGTGCGGGATCGCTTCGAGGGCTGGAGCACCTATGTCAGCGGGCGGGTGAGCGAACTGAGCCCCGAGGTCATCCGGGGCCCCCTGTACCAGATCACCCAGGCGCACAAGATCATCGTGAACGCAGGGCCTTTCGGGCAGGGGGTAGGGGCCCGGATGCCCAACCTGCCCGAGTCCCACAACGACTTTGTGCTGGCCTCGATCATCTGGTCGGGGGGCTGGCTGGCGGGTTTCATGGTTCTGCTGGCCCTGTGGCTGATACTGGCCCGCGGGCTCCAGATTGCCGCCAACCTGGAAGGTTCCCGGAGTGTGCTGGCGCTGGGCCTGACCCTGTACCTGGTGTTGCAAGCCGCCCTGAACATCGCCGCCGTGATCGGCACCATCCCGATTGGGGGTTCCCCGCTGCCTATGGTGAGCATGGGCGGCAACTCGATGATTATGGCCGGTCTGGCCATGGGGCTCTTGCAGGCCCTCTCACGCGAAGCCTTCGCTCACAAACAAGAGCACAAAGTCAGGGGGGCTCAGCCGTGAAACCGTGCGAGGGAGTCAGAATGCAACGTGCCTGGAAGCCCTGCAGCGGCAGCCTGCTGGTTATGGAATGGGCAAGAAAGCTGGCTGCTCTCCCCTGCTCACTTTTCGCATCCTCCCCTCCGCTCCGCCCGGTTCCCCTGCGCTGTAAAGGAGGCGCATGGTGATCGTGACCGGCGGGGGTACCGGCGGCCACCTCTATCCGGGGCTGGCGGCGGCGAAAGCCCTGCTGGAAGCGGGCGAGCCGGTAACCTACGTGGGGGCGCTGGGTGGAATTGAAGAACGGGTTCTGCCGAATAGCGGGCTGCCCTACCGGATGATTCCGGCGGGCAAGCTCTCGCGCGACGCCCTGCGGCCCGCCGAAGGAATGAAGGTGCTGCGGGGCCTCTGGGCGGCACAGCAGGTGCTGCGGGAGCTGAGGCCCAGAGCCGTACTGAGCATGGGCGGTTATGCGGGCTTTCCGGTGGCTTTTGTGGCGGCCATGCGCGGGGTGCCCATGGTGATCCACGAGCAAAACGCCAAACTGGGCCTGGCCAACCGGATGCTGGCCCGGCTGGCGCGGCGGGTCACCCTGGCTACCCCCATGGAGCTGCCCCCCGGACTGGCCCGTAAAACCCAGGTGGTGGGCTATCCGGTGCGGGAGGAAAAACGCCCCCCCGCCGAGGCCCGGGCGGCCCTTGGGCTCGAGCCCCACCGCCCCACCCTCCTGATTCTGGGCGGCAGCCAGGGCAGCAAGGAACTCAACGAGCAACTCCCCGAGCGACTCTACCCGATACTGGGCGAATGGCAGGTTCTGCACCAGTGCGGGGTGCGCTGGGAGCCGGAACTCAAAGCCAAAGAACGGCCCCACTACCTCGTGCGGGGCTATGTGGACAGCGTGCTGGCCTGGAGCGCCGCCGACTGTGCCATCACCCGGGGCGGGGCCGGTACCATGTCCGAAGCGGCCTACCACCAGGTGCCGGTGCTGGGGGTGCCGCTGCCGCGCCACCTGGACGGGGGCGCCCAGTGGGCCAACGTGGGCTTTTATGCCGAGCGCGGCGCGGCCCTGCGGCTTGAGTCCTGGGCCCAGTTTGAAGCTGCGCTTAATACTCTGCTCAACCCCTCCACGCGGGCCCAAATCCGCGATAGACTTGGGGGGTTGTCGCCAGCCGGAGCAGCCCAGCGGCTGGCCCGGATCGTTTTGGAGGCGGCGTGAAGCATTATCACCTGATGGGCATTGGCGGTATCAGCATGAGCGGGCTGGCCCGCATTCTGCGCAAGGACGGACACCGGGTCAGCGGCTGCGATAGCCAGCTTTCCGACCTGACCCGCCAGCTCGAGCGCGAGGGCATCCAGGTTCAGCAGGGCCACAGCCCGGCGCACCTCGAGGGTGTGGATGTGCTGGTGGCCTCCACCGCCATCAAGGACACCGAGCCTGAGCTGGCCACGGCCCACACCCTGGGCATCCCGGTCTGGCGGCGGATTCAGGTGGTGGCCGAAATTCTCAAGGGGGGCTACAGCCTGGGCGTGACCGGCTCCCACGGCAAAACCAGCACCTCCTCCATGCTGGCCAGCATCTTCCTGGCCGCCCAGAGCGACCCCACGGTGCTGTTGGGGGCCGAGCTGGGCCTGATTGGCGGCAGCGCCAAGGTGGGCTCCGGGCACTACCGGATTGCTGAGGTGGACGAGTCCGACCCCCTGTTTCGCTTTTTAGAGCTCGATGTGGCGGTGATTACTAACCTCGAGGCCGACCACGTCTCGCCCGATGGGCAGGCCCGCCCCAACTACCACACTTCCTTCGAGGCACTCCAGGACGCTGTGCGGTCGTTTGCCAGCCGGGCCCGGCACGTCATTTACAACGGCGAACCCCGCTGGCGCCTGCTGGACAATCTCACCCAGGGCCGCCCCCGCAGCAGCTTTGGGTTGCAGGAGGGCGACTGCCACGCCGCGCATATTGCCCTCGAGCCTTTCGGCAGCCAGTTTGAGCTGGTCTGGCAAGGCCAGCCCCTGGGTACAGTGCGCCTGCAAGTGCCCGGCGAGCACAACATCAGCAATGCCCTGGCCGCCTCGGCTGCCGCGCTCGTGGCAGGGGTTCCCTTCAAGGCCATCCGGGAGGGGCTCTACCAGTACACCGGGGCCAGCCGCCGCTTTGAAAAGGTGGGCGAGCTCAACGGCGCTTTGATTGTGGACGACTACGCCCACAACGCCACCAAACTCTTTGCCTTGCTCAAAGCAGCCCGCAACACCGGCCTGCGGGTGCGGGCAGTCTTCCAGCCCCACCGCTATGGCCGCAGCGAACAGGAGTGGCCCCTCTACGCTAAAGCCCTCGAGCTGTCCGACGAGGCCCTGATTCTCGATGTCTACAGCGCCGAGGAGACCCCTCTCAGCCTCACCAGCGCCCAGATTGCCGGGCGCATGCTGGAGCATCTGCACGCGCGGGGACACCGGGCCCGCTACGATAGCTGGGACAACATCCTGAGCTACCTGCGCCAGACCGCAGCCCAGGGCGATCTGATTCTGACCATCGGCGCCGGGAGCGTCTCGAGGCTGGGCCGTCTGCTGGCGGCGCAAAAGGAGGCCGTATGACCGGGTTCAGGGCCAGGAGCGCCGGGCTCGGGAAACGCAACAGCCCTGAGGTACTGCCATGAAAATAGTCCGTCTACCGCTGGCCAGACTCACCACCCTCGGGGTAGGGGGCGAGGCCGAGGTCTGGACAGTGGAAACCCTGGCCGACCTGGTACAGGCCACCCAGGCCCCCTACCGGGTGCTGGGCAACGGTTCCAATCTGCTGGTCTCGGACGCCGGGGTAGCGGAGCGGGTCATCCGGCTCTCGGGCGAGTTTGCCGAGTGGAACCCCGACCTCTCGGGCTGGGTGGGGGCCGGGGCGCTGGTGCCCAGCCTGCTCCAGGCCTCCGCGCGGCTGGGGTTGAGCGGGCTGGAAGGCTTGCACGGGGTGCCTGCTCAGGTAGGCGGGGCCGTCAAGATGAACGCCGGTACCCGCTTCGGCGAGATGGCCGATGCCCTGGAGGCAGTGGAGCTATTCCACGATGGCCGTTTGCATCACTACCGGCCCTCGGAGCTGGGCTTCCGGTACCGCCATTCCGAGCTGCCCGAAGGTAGCATTGTAACAAGGGTCAAGCTCAAACTAACCCCCTCCAGCGAAGAAGCCGTGCGGGCCAAAATAGCCCTGGTAGACGCGGCCCGCAAAGGCCAGCCCAAAAAGAAAAGCGCCGGCTGCGCCTTCAAGAACCCGCCCGGCGACTCGGCAGGTCGGTTGATTGATGTGAAGGGCCTCAAGGGCACTACCGTGGGCAAAGCCATGATTAGCCTCGAGCACGGCAACTTTCTGGTGAACTTAGGCGGAGCCACTGCCGCCGAGATGTATGCCCTCATCCGCAAGGTGCAGGCTGTGCTGCCTTTAGAGGTGGAGTGGGAGATCTGGGGCGAGATTGCGCCCGCCGAGGCGGAGGTGAGCCGATGAAAATGCGCTTGGCCGCGCAGGAGCGTTGGGGGGTCGGGAATGCCCACGGGCCCATGCCCGCCGGGCGTTGCAACCGCCTAACCAAAGGAAGGTCAACGTCTCCGAGCGTTGCCCGAACGTTCCAGGCAGAAAGGAGGTGGTGATGATCCGGGCGGTTTTGATTGCCCTGCTGCTGGCCTCGTTGGCAGTGGGTTCGTATGTGGTGCTGCCCATCGAGCAGGTCGAGATTGTGGGCAACCGTCAGCTTTCGCGGGCCGAGATCGAGCGGCTAACCGGCCTCGAGCCGGGGCGTCCGTGGCTGTGGGCCTGGCCCTCCCGGCTCGAGGCCCTAAAGCAAAACCCCTGGGTCAATTCGGCCCTGCTCGAGCGCCCTGCGCCGGGCCGGTTGCGCATTGTGCTGGAAGAGCGCACCCCCATCGCCCATCTGGTTCAGGGCCAGGAGCGCTACGGCCTGAGCGCCGACGGGGTGCTGCTGCCGGGCGCGCCCGCGCGAAGCCCGGTGCTCGAGGGGCGGGGCGAACTTCCCATTGCCGATTTGCTTTTGCTGATCCACACTTTTCCAGATGCAAAGCGCATCCGCTACAACCTCGCAGGGTATCAGGTCGTGACGCCAGGTTTTGTTGTTTGGGGCAGGAGCGTCAGAGAGTTGCAAGATTGGGCCAAAGCCCGCAGAATAGGCAAAAGTGACGCAAGTAACCCTCTTGCGCACCCCGGCGCTTCGACGGAAAGCCGTATCTATGTGTATTCCTGGGGGGTGAGTGCTCGCCGATGATTCTCGTAGGTTTAGATGTTGGAACCACCAAAGTGACTGCGGTCATCGGTGAACTCTCTTCCGATGGCATCCTGGATATCATCGGAGAGGGCACCGTGCCTTCACACGGGCTGCGCCGGGGGGTGGTCACCAACCTCGAGCGCACCACCGAGTCCATCCGCCAGGCCATCTTCCAGGCCGAGCGGGTGGCCGGGGTCAAGGCCGAGCGGGTCTGGGTGGGTGTGGCCGGCGCCCATGTCCGCAGCGTGACCAGCCACGGCCTGGCAGCCATCCGCCGGGGCCAGCAGATCTCGGCCACCGATGTCGAGCGGGCCATCGAACAGGCCAAAGCCTATCCCTTCGAGGGCGACTACGAACTCATCCACGCGCTGCCCCTGGAGTTCCGCGTGGACGGACAGGAGGGCATCCGCGACCCCATCGGCATGGCCGGGGTGCGCCTGGAGGTAGACGTTCATCTGGTCGCAGGGAGCAAGGGCCCCCTCACCAACCTGCGCAAAGCGGTCGAAGATGCCGGCCTCGAGCTGCAGGGCATGGTCTTGCAGGCCTACGCCTCCGGGCTGGCCGTACTCTCGCCCGAGGAGCTCTCCATGACCGTAATGCTGGTGGACATCGGCGGGGGCACCACCGATGTGGCCGTATTCCGTCAGGGCCGCCTGGCCCACTCGGCGGTCATTCCGCTGGGCGGCGACCATGTCTCGCAAGACATCGCCAAATTGCTGCAAATCCCGGTAGAGGAAGCCGAGCGGGTCGCCAAAAAATATGGGGCGGCGCTGCCCGAACTGGCCGACCCCGAACTGGTGCTGGAGGTGAGCCAGGAGGGGGCCGCGCAAATCTCCTACCAGGCCCCCGACTTAGCCCGCATCATTCGCCCGCGCCTGCGCGAGATCCTGCACCTGGCCCGCCAGAGCGTGGACGAAGCCTTAGGGCCGCTGGAAATCACGGTGGGTAAGGTTATCGTGACCGGCGGCGCCAGCATGGTGCGCGGCCTGGAAGAACTGGCCCGCAAGCAGTTCAACCTGCCCGTTCGGCTGGGCAAGCCCTTAGGCGTTCAGGGGCTCACCGATGTGGTGGCCTCGCCGACGCACTCAACAGCAGTGGGGCTGGTTCGTCATGCGGCCAATCTGGCCGCCCAGGCGCCCCTACCCCGCCACCGTCCAGCCCGTAGCAAAGCCAGCCCTGTCAGCAAGCCTGTCCTCAACACCGAAGGTGCTGCCAGCGCCGCGAGTGGACTGTGGGAGCGCATCAAGGGGATGTTCAAGAACTTTTTTTAGGGGTATTTTCGTAACGACTCAAAGCACTCTAGCCACCAGCAGAGGGAACCAGGAGAGATTATGGGTGACGTGCAGATCAAGGTAATCGGACTTGGGGGCGCAGGCAACAACGCGGTTAATCGCATGATCGAGTCGGGGCTTACCGGCGTGGAGTTTATTGCCGCCAACACCGATGCCCAGGTTCTGGCAACCAGCCTGGCCGATGTACGCATCCAACTGGGCGATAAACTGACCCGTGGACTGGGCGCAGGCGCCAACCCCGAGATCGGTGAGAAAGCGGCTCAGGAAGCCGAGGAGCTGATTGGCGAGTACCTCGAGGGCTCCGACATGGTCTTCATCACCGCCGGGATGGGCGGCGGCACCGGCACCGGAAGCGCTCCGGTGGTGGCTGAAATTGCCAAAAGCCTGGGTGCCCTCACGGTCGGGGTGGTCACCCGCCCCTTCGCCTGGGAAGGCCCGCGACGGCTACGGGCTGCCGAGGAAGGCATCAAACGCCTGCGCGAACAGGTAGATGCCATGGTGGTCATCTCCAACGACCGCCTGCTCAACGCCCTGGACAAAAAAGTTTCCGCCAAAGACGCCTTCATGATCGCCGACCGGGTGCTCTACCACGGGGTGAAGGGCATCACCGACGTAATCAACCTGCCCGGCCAGATCAACCTCGACTTCGCCGATGTGCGCACCCTGCTCACGGGCGCCGGCCAGGTCTTGATGGGCATCGGGGCAGGTCGGGGCGAAAACAAGGTCTTGGAAGCGGCCCAGTCGGCCATCCAGAGCCCTTTGCTAGACCGCTCGGTAGATGGGGCCCGCAAGCTCCTGATCAACGTGGTGGGTGACGAGGATATCTCGCTGATGGAAGCCAGCAGCGTGGTGGAGCAGATTCGCGAAGCCACCGGCATGGAAGACGTGGATGTGCTGTATGGCCTCACCTACGACAACCGGGCCCAGGACGAGATGCGGGTCATCCTGATTGCCGCAGGCTTCAACGAGAGCGCTGTGGTCGCCAAGCCGGGGGGACGGCCTCTGATGGACTTCCCGAGCAGCAACGTGGACATCAGCAACTTCGATATCCCCGCCTTTATCCGTTACGGCGACGGCGACTACCCTCCCAAACGGGGCAACTGATTTCGTGTCAATAGCGGATAGCTAATAGCTTATAAAGCAGTTTCGCTATCAGCTATTTGCCTTCAGCCATAAGCGATGATTGTCTTAGGCATTGACCCCGGCATCACCAACCTGGGCCTGGGGGTGGTGGAGCAGATCGGCAAGCAGGCCCGGATGCTCCATGCCGAGGTGATCAAGACCAGCCACGGAGAACCCGCCCCGGCGCGGGTGGGCAGGCTCTACCGGGCGGTGTACCAGGCTGCCGCCGCCTACCGGCCCCAGGCCATCGCGGTGGAGGAACAGTTTTTCTACCGGCAAAACGAGCTGGCCTACAAGGTGGGCTGGGCCATGGGGGTGGTGTTTCTGGTAGCCGACCAGCTAAGCATTCCGGTTCATGGTTACGGCCCGCCCCAGGTCAAGCAGGCCCTGGTGGGCCACGGCCAGGCCGACAAGGCTCAGGTGGCCTATATGGTACGGGCCATCCTGGGGCTTAAAACGCTGCCCAAACCCACCCACCTAGCGGATGCCTTGGCCATTGCCCTGACCCATTGCTTTTATCAACCGCTGGTGACAGGTAAACCTGTTAGATAACCCGGTCACCCTAAAATACAAAACGGTATGAGACACCTGATGTGGATATTGGTGATTGCGGCTGGAGGGCTCGGGCTCTCCCAGGGGGTACGCAGCCTGGGCATGGCCGGCCTGGTGCTGCCTGGGCCCGGCGCAGCGTATCTCAACCCGGCCTATGCAGCTTTTCCGGGGGGACTCTACGGTGCTGACCAGGGTTTTCAACTGCCCGTTGGGTTGCTGGGTCTGGTGCTTCGGCCTGAGAGCAACCCCCTGCCCGCGCTGAGCGGCCTCTCGAACCTGACCAATGAGAACAGTCCCTTCGATGCGCTGACCTTTTACGACCAGTTCACCCGTCCCTATGAGTTTTTGATTAACCCGGCTTCCTCGAGGGCCTTTATCAACCCCAACACCGGTTACCCCGAAATTCAAATTAACATTGACGCCTCCGGCCTCCAGATTACCGACTACCAAGGCAACCCCATCAGCCTGGACTTTGGACTGGGCACACCCGCAGGGGTGGGCTCCAGCAAGGCCCTCACACCCGCCCCCCTGCTGCGGATACCCCTTTCCCTGGGGAGCAACCTCTACCTTGACTTTGGTCTTTTCGCGGGGGGCTTTGGCCTGGGCCTTTCACCCAACGACACCCTTCGCCAGGCGCTGCGCAGCGGTCAGCTCGAGCCCAACACCGAGTACGCCTTGAACCTGACCGGAACAGCACAAGCAGGCATCAGTGTGGGCTTTGGCTATGCCACCCGGCTGCCCGACGTGCCCATCCCCGACTTCGGGATGGCCCGGCTGTATGTAGGGACTCGAGGCGAAGCTTTTTATGGACTCTCTTACCTCGAGAGCAACCTGAGCGCGGGTGTCCAGACCAATTCCCAGGGCCAGTTCGACCCCAACCAGCCGCCGGTCTACCGGGGCAGCGTGTTTTACACCATTCCCGGTAATGGCAGCGGTTTTGGCGCCCGGGCCGATGTGGGCGTGGTGATGGAAGCCCAGGGCACCACCGTGGGCCTGGGCATCCGCAACGCGCTGGGCTTTGCCCGCTGGAGCGGAACCGAGCTGCGCTGGGATGGCACCTCCAGCAACCCCATCACGGGGCAGGGTGAGCGCAGCAGCTTTGGCTTTGTGCCGGCGTTCTTCCTGAACGCTGCAACCCAGGTACCCCTCGAGGTCGGCGCTTTGATGGTAGGCGGCGATCTGGGCTACGAGTCGGGCCTCTATGGCCGGGTGGGCGGCGAGTACAGCCTGGGGCCCGCCCGCTTCCGGGCCGGGCTGGGCTTCGACAACGGCTTCCGCTTTGGGTTGGGAGCCGGGTTTGTGGGGCCAGGGTTCACAGTGGATACGGCCCTGACCACCCACCGGGCGCCCATTGTGGGCAACACCGTGTTTGGCATCGCCCTGAGCCTGGGTTTGGGGTTTTGAGGTGAAACATGCCTAGACTTGCTCTTATTGCTCTGATCTTGCTGCTAGCTGGATGCAGCGCCGCTACCCGCTACATCATCAACGTCAATGTTCTCAGCTTTATCCCGCAGAACCAGCGCAGCCTGAATATCCCAACTGGCTACTATCTGGTGGTTTACCCAAGCCTCGAGGGCCAGCAAGTACCCATACCGATAAGCCTAGACATCCTCGAGCGCGGACAGTTGAACATCCAAGGCAGCCTGACCAATACCGGAGCTATTCTCATGACCGGGAATTACGAGGTCAGGATTGCGCCTGAGAGCGATACAAACCTGAATGACAACACCGGTGGAGACGTGGGACTCGGCAGCACGAGTTTCAACGTGGCCCCCGGAGGTACCCAAGCAGTCAACACAAACATTCAGCTCAGTGCAACTCAAAATAGTGCAGCCTTCAACATCCTCAAATCGGGCAGTTTCCGCATTGCACTTAGAGTCGAAACTAACAGCAACGGTGGTCGCTTCGATCTTAGCAGTGCTCGAATCAGTTTGACAGGAAGGCCCTTTGCTTTGGTAAAGTGAACTCGCAACCCCGCGTTCAAATTTCAAAGTTGACTGAGAACTCGCACCCTGCTCCCCTTGGGTGCGAGTATTCCTTCTGTGGTGGTCGCGCCCATCACAGACATGGCAGCCTTTCAAGGCGGTCAGTGTTCTGTCAGGACGCAAGGAATTCTCAGCATCGCATAGCCCTATCGCTGTGAGGAGCGCCTTGCAAGAAAAACCCTCGTTTACTGGGCCTCGCTCACCTGACGGCGGGCCAGGACGATTTCTTTAGTGGGAATACGGCTGTGGATATACCAGAAGCCCACCAGGCCAAGCACCAGAACCACCACCTTCACCCAGAAGACTGGAATCAGAAAAATGGCGCTGGTAAGGGCGAAAAAGCTCAGCATACACAGGGCAAAAATTTTGGCTTTACGGGACATTCCCAGGCCATCGCGGTAATCGCGTACAATTGGGCCCACCTTGGGAAGGTTCAGCACCCAGTTAAGAAAGCGCTGGCTGCTACGTGAAAAAAAGTAAGCAGCCAGGATAAAAAACACCGTGGAGGGCATCCCCGGTACCACGGTACCAACAAAGCCCAGTCCTGCAAAGAAAAACCCCAAAGATAGCCAGAGCGGGCGAAGCGGGTTGATGGACGACCTCATAACTTCTCAACAGTATGCCAGAAAACCAGCCGGGATAAATGTACCCTGTAGCCTTCACGAGCACCGCAGCCAAGCAAAAAGCCGATGGCCCTTGCCATCGGCTGCAATCCGAGCCCGGTGCTAGAGCAAACCCGCCTCGCGCAAAAGCTTGAGTGCCGCATCAAGGGGCAGCTTTTCAAAGTCCACTTTGGGGCTCTTGGCAATCGCTTGGTTGATGGGGAGCAGGTTGGAGGTGAGCACTATGCCCCTGGCAACCGGGTACTCGATGATTTCGCTGGTAAAAAACTGCTGGCCCTTGGGCGACAATAGCCATAGCAGGAAGCGATTGGCCGCGGCCGGGTTCTTGTTGGTCTTGAGGATACCCGCACCCGTCACCAGGGCCAGCCCACCCACGTCTCCATCGGCAAAGTAGTAAGTGCCAATAGGTTGTCCTGCGCGCACGAAGCGCTGGATGTAGTAGTGGTTGGTCGAGCCCAGGTCAATTTCGCCCGAGCGAATGGCTTCCATCATGGCGGGGTTGGAGGCGTAGGCTTTGGGCTCGAGGGCCTTCATCTCGTTCAACCACTGCCGGGTGCGTGCCTCGCCGTGCACCGCAATCATGGCCGCAATCATGTCCTGGAAGCTGCTGTAGGTGGGTGTCCAGCCTATGCGGCCCTTGTACTGGGTCAGCTTGGGCAGGTCCAGAATGCTCTTGGGCAGGTCTTCGGGCTTGACCCTGGCCGGGTTGTAGGCCAGCACCCGCAACCGAATGGTGAGGGGAACCCACTGACGGCTGGCCGGCACAAAGGCAGTGGGGACTTGAGTGATTGCATCTCCCAGACGAATAAAAAGCCCCCGCTCAGAGGCCACCCCCAAAGCACCGGCGGTGTTGGCCCAGAAGATATCGGCTGGGCTTCGACTTCCCTCTTCTTGAAGCGCCGCCAGTATTTCGGCATCGCGCCCGTAACGCACATTAACCTTGATGCCGGTCTCGGCTTCGAACTGCTTGACCAACGGTTCAACCAGCCCTTGCCCCCGGCCCGTGTAAATGGTCAGGCTCTGCTGAGCGAGAGCCAGGCTCCATAACGCCAGCGCCAGAACAGTCAGGATACGGTATATCTTCACTTCCTTCCTCCTGTAATCATTTCAAGCCTCTTTCGGCTCAGGGAGAGTTTATTGGGGTCTAAAAATAAAGTCAAGTATTCCAGTCGGATTTATTGAGTATTTGGCAATGGGAATCACTTGCAATCCTTCAAGCAGGATAGACTTGAAAGCGTGCGCAGGCTTTTAACACCCAGAGTGATTAAGGCTATTGGCCAAATCCTGGCGGTTTCCTATCCCCTGCTGGCGCTTTCGGCGGGGGCTCGAGCGGTCTATCAGCTTTTCTTCAAACCCGGCGTAACCGACTACTTCCCCCCGGCCCTCTCGGCGGTGGCTGCGGCCATTTATCTGGTGGCGACGGTGGCCTTCGTGATACGCAAACCCTGGGCCTGGTGGGTCTCGGTAGGGGCCCTCTCGTTCGAGATGATTGGGGTGTTGATGGTAGGCACCCTGAGTCTGGTAATGCCGGAGGTCATTGGGCGCACGGTCTGGCACGACTTCGGCATTGATTATGGCTTTCTGCCCCTGGTGCAACCCCTGCTTGGGCTGGTCTGGCTGTTCTGGCCCGAAAACCGCAAGCAGTTTTTCAGCCCAAGACCCACGTTTAGCCAGCCCCCTCGCTAGCAGGCAGGTTTACTTTTATCATCCCAGCCGAGTACCCAGTGCCGTGGCCCCCACCACCAGAAGTCCCAGGGCCATCTGTGTCCAGCCCACCACCTTGGCCGGGACGGGGGGCTTGTTGAAGGTATACAGTGGCAAGGGTAGCAATACCGCCAGGGCCGCCACGCTCAGCCAGGGTACCAGCCCCGCCCAGGCCCCAATCGAAAGCCCCAGCAAGGCCAGCAGCTCGGCCCAGTACACGGCTTGTAAATTTGCTATTTCGCCCCGTGCACGACGAACCTGGGCACGTGCATAATAGATGGAGGCTACCGAACGGGCGGCCAGCACCCCCCACAGGCCATAGGCCAGACCGGCCTCATAGTTGGCAGCCAGGGCCATGCTGGCGGCAATCGCTCCCATCGCTACCGCCCCCGCCAGCTCCGGGAGCAGGTTGCGCCCCTGGTTGTGGGCATCGAACCAGAGCTGCACCCCCACCAGGGGCAACGCCAGAAGCAGGGGCCAGCCAAAGGGCCCACGGGACGTCCAAAGCGCCAATAAAAGCCCTGCCAGGGCCAGGCTTCCGTACAGCAGAGCGAAGTTCCGGGCCAGCGGGGTACGCGGAAAGCACTTACCGCGCCGGAGGTCGGCCAGCCAGAGCTTGAGGGGGTGTCGGGTGAAAAAGGCTGCCAGGGCAAAAATCCCCAGGCCCAGTCCGGCCCAGCCTGGGGCCACCAGCAAGCCCAGCAGAATGGGCTCGAGGGTAAAGCCCCAGCCGCCGTGTTCGCTGGGAAGGGCCACGGTCTTGAGGGGCACTCTGGGGGTGGATGAGATCGGCATCATACTTTGGGCAACAAGGTTAGGAGCATCACCAGGGGATTTTCGACCCGTATGGCGTGTACCAGACCGGCGGGCATGTACACCCAGCCCCCCGGTTTGGCTTCCTGTTCATCCTCACGCAGCTTCAAGCGCCCCTGCCCTGAAAGAATCTGGAGGATGGCCGGACGGGCGGCGGTGTGCTCGGAGAGTTCCTGCCCGGTATCGAAAGCGAAAAGCACGGTCTTGACGCCCCCTTCGCTATACAGGGTGCGGCTCAGAGTGCCTTCGGAGGGCACCTGCGCCTCTTTGTAGAGGTCGGGTATGAAATGGTAGGCGGTCTTCATGAGGCTACGCCTCGAGTTTTTCAGAACACCCCGTGACATCTGTCCCGCCGAGCGAGGCTAGAGCGCTCTTCACATATTTTGAGTCATCCGGATAAGGGAAAGCTTTGTCCTGGGCATAACAGTGGCCGCCGGGATGGGCGGCCACGTCTGTGAAGAGCGCGATAAGCTCTTCCTGAACATGTCCTTCTACGAGTATCTGTTTGTGCGCAGCAGCCTGTTTTTTTGCTGTACACGGTGCTCACCGGCACCGCTTTTTACCTTTGGCCCGGCCTGGTGCCCTACCTCAAGACCACCCACGTCCACGCCGGGCTGGTGGGGTTCTTCTTGAACCTGGTGATGGGGGTGGCCTTCTGGATGATGCCCCGGCCCGCGCAGATACGCCAGGAAGGGCTGGAGGCCATGGCCTACTACACCCTAAATGCGGGGTTGCTCTTGCGCCTGGTGGCGGAGCCCTGGCGCTTTACAGCGCAAACTCGAGCCTGCGGGCATGGCTGGTGCTGTCGGGGGTTTTGCAGGCCGCTGGGGTGGTGGTTTTTGCCTATGCCATGAGCAAGAGAGTCTTTACCCGAGAGCAGCTTTTGCAGATGGCCGAAGTGCGGAAAAAGAAAAGTGTTTGATACCAACCTTACATGGATGGTTACCTTTGAGAGCCATTCCCGAGCCCCCTCATCCGGCGGCACCCCAGGTGTGGCCAAGCGCGTTCCCATCACTGTTCGTAAACAACGTGGTTGGGGTGTCGCCACCTTCTCCCGCCAGGGAAGAAGGAAAGGGGTTCTGGTGGATTTGGCATGAAGCGAGGCCACTGGGCCTGTTACATTCAAAGTCCCTACCAGCCGTAGCCAGGCAGCGCTATAGATGCACTACACACTCCCATTGCAACCTGAAAACGGCTTGATCTGAGCCTACACCTGGAAAGCCATCTCCCTGGAAATCTCTATTCCATCCCGCTCCATGCGGCTTCGGTACTGCTCGAAGAGGTTTCGAGCCTCGGCTTCCTGGCCGCTTTGTCGGAGGGTTTCCAGGAGGCGCAGGTAGGCCTCTTCGCGCCAGGGGTCGAGGGTCAGGATGCGGCGGTAGGCTTCCTGGGCCTCGCGGGGCCGGTGCTGCGAAAGGGCCATCTCGGCCACCCGGAACAAGGCCCCCACTGCCCGTTCGCGCAAGTAGCTGCGCTCGAGCTCGGCCCAGTCGGCGTAGGGCTCGTCGGCCAGGAAGTCGCCTTTGTAGAGGGCCAGGGCTTCGCGGTAGCGCTCGAGGGCTGCTGTGCCCTCCAGACCATCGCCCTCGTGCAACAGCGCCTCGAAGCGCTCCACGTCCAGGAAATAGCGAACCTGCGGAGCAAAACGGTACCCCTCACCCTCGCGGAGCACAATCTGCGGCCGGGTGGGGTCGGTTTCCAGGGCCTGGCGCAGACCGTGCATCAGTACATGCAGGCGGCGCTGGGTCTCGCGGGGGTCTTCTCCCGGCCACAGGCGCTCACAAAGCTCTTCTCTGGAAAGGGTCTGGCCCCGGTGGGCAAGTAGCAGTTTGAATAGCGTGAGCGCCTGGCGGCGACCAAAGGCCCTGGGCGAAAGCAACTCGCCCCTACGGCGTACCTGCAAGCCCCCCAGGGTCTGAATCTCCAGCAAGGGGCTTTCCTTCTCAGCTTGCTCCGAATGGGGCCAAAGGGCCTCGGCCCCCAGACGCTCCAGCCAAAGGATCGGCGCGACCGCCTGGCTGGGCGGCTGAGGTGTGCGGGCAAAGTAAAACTGTTGCACCCCCACCACGCCCCCACCCGACCACAGCGGCAAGCAGTAGCGGGGCCGCCCTTCTGCGGTATGGGGGCAGGGCTCCAACCCCACCTTGACCCCCTGTACCTTGCCCTGCCAGACCGGGCACTGCTGCACGTGCGGGCACTCCGGCACTTCGCAGCGGCCCTGGGTGAGGTTGCGCCCATCCTGAAGTACCAGCCGCACACACGAGGCCCCGCTGAGGGCCGTAGTCTGAGCCAGGAAAGCCTCGAGGCCCTGGGATTCGTGGCCCTGCCGCAGCGCCGCCGCAATGGAGAGCAGACCTCGCTCGCCCAGCCGGGTCAGCACCATGTACAGCGAGGCCGCCAGCATGGGGCCCATCAGGGAGAGCTGCTCGAGCAGGGCTTCGTCGTCTATCTGGGGGTCGCGGCTGGCCAGGTTCAGCACCCCAATCAGGCCCTGGGGAAGCTCGAGGGGGTAGCACACATAGGTCTTGTAGCCCAGCTTCTTGACCTTCTGCCGCAGGTAGCGGGCGTCCGAAGCCAGGTCGTGGGTGACCAGGGCCTGGTGCCCCAGGGCAACCAGCCCCGGATAGCCCTCGCCCCAAGCAAACCAGGGCTTCTCCATAAACGCCTCGCGGTGTACCCCATCGTAGGCGGTCAGCACCAGGTAGCGCTCCTGGGGGTCGGCCAGGAACAGCTCGACCGCTTCCATGCCCAGGCTTTTGCGCAGACCCGCCAGGAAAACCTGCAAGGTCTGGAAGAAACGCTCGGGCTCCTCGGTTAGCTTGCGTACCGCCCAGGAGAGCGAGGCCAGCACCTCGCTGGAATCTCGCTGGCTTTCGGACTTGAGCTCGACTTGGATATCGCCATTGGCAAAGCCCTGGCAACGCAGGCGCTTGCCGCCACAAGAGAGCGCAGTGCTGGCCTGGTAGGCCCCGTATTTGATCTCGCGCAGCACCGGGCAGCGCCCACACAATGGGCGGCCAAACCCGTCGGTACCCCGAACTACCTCGGCGCAGGGCTTGCCCAGCACCTGTTCCGCTGGCAAGCGAAAGAACGCGGCAGCCCCCGGCCCCCAGGCGCGGATGCGCCCCCGAGAATCCAGTTGCCATCGGATGCAGTTCAAGCTTTGCCTCCCGTTGGTTTAAAGCCTAGAGGCTTCGAATGGTGCAAATGTCCCAAGGCTGTAAGCGGGCGTTTAGAGGGTAGGTGAAAGCTAGGGGTGTATGGCACAGGAGCCCACCCCCCGCAACCTACCCCCGCCCAGGTCGCCGGTGTATCTGGTGCTTTTGTGGCCGGATGAGGCCGGCCACTGGGAAGGCCGCATCAAGGATGCCCGGACGGGCCTCGAGCATCCCTTCTTCGAGCTCGAGGAGCTGCTGTCCTGGCTGGAGAACCACAAGCAAAGGAGGCTGGCATGAAACAACTTCTGGTGGTCATGGCCGCCTTGCTCGGTCTGGCGATTGCTGCCGATGGAGGGCAGCTTTACAGCCAAAACTGCGCGGGCTGCCACGGCGCAAGCGGTCAAGGAATTCCTGGGGTTTTCCCCCCTCTGGCTGGCAACCCTCGAGTACAGGACGAGGCCTACGTGGTCAAGGCGATTCGCCAGGGTATCAGCGGGCCGCTCGAGGTGAACGGCCAGGCCTACAACGGGGCGATGCCCGCCATGCCGCAAATTTCCGAAGCAGACGCCCGGGCGATTGCCGCCTATACCAGGGAACTGGGTAGAGCCCCAACGGCCACCCCTGCTTCCCCTGAGCCCGCCACAACCCCCGCCGACCCCGCCCTCGCAGCCAGGGGCAAGGCGCTCTTTTTGGGCCAGACCCGTTTCCAGAACGGCGGCGCACCCTGCATGGCCTGCCACACAGCAGGCAACTTCGGCCCCATGGGCGGGGGCAGCCTGGGGCGCGACCTTACCGACCTGCACACCCGCTTAGGCGCGGCGGGCATTCAAGGCGTACTCAGCAACATCGCCTTCCCGGTGATGCGCGAAAGCTACCAGGGCAAACCCCTCACCCCCGAAGAAATTTCGGCCCTCACTGCATTCTTTGCCCGGACAGCAGGCCAGCCTGCCAACACCAACCAGATGGACATGGCCCGCATGTTGTTTGCCGGGCTTATTGGCTTTGGGGGGCTCTTTGGCGGGATGTACCTGTTCTGGAGCAACCGCCGGGTGGGCTTGGCCGAACGGATACGCAACAGGAGGAGCGCATGAGCGACTGGATTAAGGAAATCGAAGCCCCCACCGAACGCAAGTGGGAAGAGTTTTATCGAAACCGCTTCGCCCACGACAAGCGGGTTCGCACCACCCACGGGGTCAACTGCACCGGCAGTTGTAGCTGGGAGGTCTTTGTCAAGGACGGCATCGTGACCTGGGAGCTCCAGGCCACCGACTACCCCGCCATTGACCCCAACCTGCCCGACATCACCCCCCGGGGCTGCCAGCGTGGGGTGAGCTATTCGTGGTATCTGTACAGCCCCATCCGGGTCAAGTACCCCTACGTGCGTGGGGCCCTGCTCGACCTGTGGCGCGAAGCAAAGGAGAAACACCCCGACCCGGTAGAGGCCTGGAAAAGCCTGGTGAACGACCCCGAGAAGCGCAGGCGCTGGCAACGGGCGCGGGGCAAGGGCGGCTACCGGCGGTTTAGCTGGGACGAAGCGCTGGAAATCATTGCGGCTTCGCTGGTACACACCATACAGCAGCACGGCCCCGACCGCATCATCGGCTTCAGCCCGATTCCCGCCATGTCGCAAATTTCGTATGCGGCGGGCTCGAGGTTCCTCTCACTCCTGGGCGGGGTGCCGATGAGCTTTTACGACTGGTACTGCGACCTGCCCAACGCTTCTCCCGAAATCTGGGGGGAGCAGACCGACGTGCACGAGGCCGCCGACTGGTACAACGCCCGCTTTATTGCAGTGGTGGGCTCCAACCTGAACATGACCCGCACCCCCGATACCCACTACATCGCCGAGGGGCGCTACGCCGGGGCCAAGTTCACGGTTTTTGCCCCGGACTTCAACCAGGTGGCCAAGTACGCCGACTGGTGGCTGCCGATTAATCCAGGCCAGGATGGGGCCTTCTGGATGGCGGTGAACCACGTCATCCTGAAAGAGTTTTACGTGCTGAAGCAGGTTCCGTACTTTGTGGACTACCTCAAGCGCTACACCGACAGCCCCATGCTGGTCGAGGTGAAGGAGGGCCGGCCGGGGCGCTATCTGCGGGTCAATCAACTTGCGGATTACTCGACCGAAGAGAACGGCGACTGGAAACTGCTGGTCTGGGACGAGAAGGCCGGGCAGCCCAAGATGCCAGGTGGAACCATCGGATTCCGCTGGCAAACAGAGAAGGGTAAGTGGAACCTCGAGCTTAAGGATGCCAGGACGGGTGAGGAAATTAGCCCACTGCTGAGTTTTAGGGACATTGCCGACACGGTGGAACAGCTCGAGTTCGACGACTTCGGCGCAGACAAAAAGTCCAGACGCGGTGTGCCCGTGAAGCAGATCACCAGCAAGGATGGTCAGCCAATTACGGTCACCACCGTCTTCGACCTGCTACTGGCCCAGTTTGGCGTGGATCGGGGCCTGGGGGGCGACTACCCCCAGACCTACGATGAAGCAGGCCCCTATACCCCGGCCTGGCAGGAGCAGTACACCGGCATCCACCGCGACACCCTGATCCGCTACGCCCGCGAGTGGGCCGAAAACGGTGAGAAGACCCAGGGTAAGAACCTGATTATTATCGGGGCCGGGGCCAACCACTGGTACCACAACAACCTGCTGTACCGCGCGGGCATCGTGGCGCTGATGCTCACCGGCGCGGTGGGGGTGAACGGCGGCGGGCTGGCCCACTATGTGGGGCAGGAGAAGCTTGCCAACCAGGCCAGTTGGGGGCCCATTGCCTTTGCGGGCGACTGGGGCTACCCCTCCCGCCAGCAAAACACCCCCAGCTTCCACTACGTGCACTCCGACCAGTGGCGCTACGAGCGGGGCTACAAGGACTACGACAAGACCGTAGGCCCCAGAACCGACCACACCATAGACCACCAGGCCCGCGCCGTGCGCAAGGGCTGGCTACCCTTCTTCCCGCAGTTCAACAAATCGAGTTTGGAAGTGGTCAAGGAAGCTCAGGCCGCTGGAGCGCAAAGCGACCAAGAGATCATCGGGTATGTGGTCAAGCAGCTCAAGGAGGGGAAGCTCGAGTTTGCCATAGACGACCCTGATGCGCCCAGTAACTGGCCCAGGGTCTGGTTCATCTGGCGGGGCAACGCCATCGGCACCTCGGCCAAGGGCCACGAGTTCTTTCTCAAGCACTACCTGGGTACGCACACCAATGCGGTGGCCGAGGAACAGGCCAATGGGCATGTCTCGGAAGTGCGGTATCGCAAGGAAGCCCCCCAGGGCAAGCTGGACCTGGTGGTGGATCTGAACTTCCGCATGGATACCAGCGCCCTGTACTCCGACATCGTGCTACCCACCGCCTCCTGGTACGAAAAAGAGGACCTCAACACCACCGACCTGCACACCTACATCAACCCCATGCAGGCGGCGGTTCCGCCTTTGTGGGAATCGAAAAGCGACTGGGAGATTTACAAGGCCGTGGCCCGGAAGTTTTCTGAGCTGGCCCAAACGCACCTCTCCAAACCCGTCAAGGACATCGTGATGATTCCGCTCCAGCACGATACCCCCGACGAGCTGGCCCAGCCCGACGACCGCGACTGGAAGAAAGGCCAGGTCGAGCCCATCCCCGGCAAGACCATGCCCAAGTTCCGCATCGTCGAGCGGCAGTATCCGCTGGTGTACGAGAAGATGATCTCGCTGGGCGACGCCATCGAAAAGAACGGCGTGGGGATGCACGGCCTGACCATTCCGGCAGCCGACTTCTACAACGACCTGCGCCAGCGCCAGGGCCGCAGGCTAAACGGGCGCGTGTACCCCAGCCTCGAGGACGCCAAACAGGTCGCCGAGGCCATCCTTTACCTCGACCCGGTCTCCAACGGCGAACTGGCCTACCGCGCTTTCAAAGACGAGGAAAAGAAAACCGGCGTAAAGCTCTCCGACCTGGCCGAGCCGGTGCGCGATACCCGCATCAGCTTCTCCGACCTGGTGGCCCAGCCGCGTCGCCAGCTCACCACCCCCACCTGGAGCGCCATCATCAACCAGGGCCGGGCCTACAGCCCCTATACCCTGAACGTCGAGCGGCTCATCCCCTGGCGCACCCTTTCCGGACGGCAGCACTTCTACCTCGACCACCCGAACTACCTGGCCTGGGGCGAGCACCTGCCCACCTACAAGCCGCGCCCCGACCATTCCATGCTGCTGGAAACCGAAATCTCCAAAGCCCAGGCCCAGGGCAAGCTCTTGAACTACATCACCCCGCACGGCAAGTGGAGCATCCACTCCACCTACTCCGACAACCACCGCATGATGACCCTCTCGAGGGGGGGCTACCCCATCTGGCTCAACGACAAAGACGCTGCCGAGCTGGGCATCCGCGACAACGACTGGGTGGAACTCTTCAACGACAACGGGGTCTTCGTGCAGCGCTGCATCGTTTCGGCCCGCATCCCCAGGGGCACGGTCTTTGTTTACCACGCTACCGAACGCACCCTGAGCATCCCTAAGTCGCCCCTGCGGGGCAAACGGGCCGGTATGAACAACTCCATCACCCGCGCCCGCCTGAAGCCCGTGCTGATGAGCGGCGGCTACGCCCAGTTCACCTACGCCTTCAACTACTGGGGGCCGGTGGGGGTGAACCGCGACACCTTCGTGTATGTGCGGCGGATTGAGGAGCCGAAATGGTGAGGATGTCTCAAGTCTCATGTCGCAGGTCTCAGATCAAAAGCCTTTTTTCATGCGACTTGCGACCTGCGACCTGTGACACCTCCGAAGGAGAACTATGAATGTCCGTGCTCACATCTCCATGACCTTCCACCTCGACAAGTGCATCGGGTGCCACACCTGTTCGGTGGCCTGCAAAAACCTCTGGACCGACCGCAAGGGCACCGAGTACATGTGGTGGAACAACGTCGAGACCCGGCCTGGCACCGGCTACCCTACCGGCTGGGAAGACCAGGAGCGGTTCAAGGGGGGCTGGGAGAAGAAAAACGGCCAGTTGGAGCTCCGGCTTCATTCCCGCGCCCGCGGCCTGACCAACCTGTTTTATAACCCCGCCCTGCCTGAACTCGACGACTACTACGAGCCCTTCACCTTCGACTACCAGCACCTCTTCAGCGCCCCCGAGGACGACGACCAGCCGGTAGCCCGCCCGGTCTCGATGATTACCGGCGAACCCCTGAACCTGGAAGCGGGCCCCAACTGGGACGACGACCTGGGCGGAAGCAACCTGTACGCCCAGAACGACCCCAACTGGGCGGGCGTGGCCCCGGAGATTCAGGCCCAGATGGCCGAGATTGAGCGGGTGGCCTTCAACTACCTGCCGCGCATCTGCAACCACTGCCTGAACCCGGCCTGTGTGGCGGCCTGCCCCAGCGGCGCTATCTATAAACGCGCCGAGGATGGGGTGGTACTGGTCAACGAGAACAAGTGCAAGGGCTGGCGCATGTGTGTGGCGGCCTGCCCCTACAAGAAGGTCTACTACAACTGGGCCACCGGCAAGAGCGAGAAGTGCATCCTGTGCTTCCCCCGCCTCGAGACCGGCCAGGCCCCGGCCTGCTTCCACTCCTGCGTGGGCCGCATCCGCTACCTGGGGGCCATCCTCTACGACGCCGACCGGATTGCCACGGCGGCGAACGCCGAGACCCAGGAACTGGTGCAGGCCCAACTGGACGCGATCCTCGACCCCTTCGACCCCCAGGTGATTGCGGCGGCCCGGGCCAACGGCCTGGGCGAGGACTGGATCAAGGCCGCGCAGGCCTCGCCCGTGTACAAGTTTGTGAAGGTGTGGAAGCTGGCCCTGCCGCTACACCCCGAGTATCGCACCATGGCCATGCTCTTCTACATCCCCCCGCTCTCGCCCATCGTGAGCAGCATCGAAGAGGGGCTGGTGCGGCTCGAGCTCCCGCCCGAAAAGGTAGATTTTGAGCTGTTCAACCACCTGGAAAAAGCCCGCCTGCCCCTGGAGTATCTGGCCAACCTGTTCGCAGCGGGCAATGTGGAGGTCATCAAACCCATCCTGCGCAAGCTGCTGGCAGTACGCATCTACAAGCGCCGTCAGAGTGTGGAAGGAAGCATAGACCCGGCCACCCTGAACATCGTAAAGGCGGCAGGCACCACCCCCGAGGAGATCGAGGCCATTTACCAGCTCACCACCAAGCCCACCCTACAGGAGCGCTTTGTGGTGCCGCCCTACCACCGCGAGATGGCCACAGAAGTCTGGAACGACCCCCTGGCCCAAAAGGGGGAGACGGGGGTCGGGTTTATCGAGTTGCCCGTGAGGGGGGATTAACCGTGAAAGGACTGCTGCAAACCCTGGCGCTCGCTTATCAATACCCCACTGCTGGCTCCACAAAAGCGCTCTGGGAGCGGGTCAACGCTTTGCCGAAGGCTCGAGCCAAAGATCTACTCGAGCGCTTCTTAAGAGTCATCTCCGAACTGAGGCTTTCTGAGCGGGAGGAGCTTTATACCCGCACCCTCGAGCTCACCCCCCTCACCGCGCCCTACATCGGCTACGCGGTCTATGGCGAGGACTACCGGCGCGGGCGCCTGATGGCCGAGCTCAACGCGGCGTACCTGGAATTGGGCATAGACACCGCAGGCGAGATACCTGACCACCTGATCCCGGTGCTGCGCTACCTGGCCGTGGCCGACCCCCCCCTACCCGAGCTTTTGCAACTCCTGGGGCCGGCCCTACACCAGATCGTCCACACGCTCAAGACCCTCGAGCCGAAGAACCCTTACTTGATGCTGTTGGAGGCGACGCTCGAGGCGGTCAAACCCTATACCCAGCAGGCTGCAATGCCCGAGCAATCCTCTCAGCTTCCCATCGTGATGGGCTCCTTGGTGCGCAATCTCCCGTTCTGGAAGGGAGGTAACGAATGAACTGGAATATCCTCTTGTTTCAGGTGTTTCCTTATGTGGCCCTGGCCCTTCTGATCATCGTCAGCTTTCAGCGGATGCGGGGCAAACCCTTTAGCGTTTCTAGCTTGTCCAGCCAGCTCTTAGAGCGCAAGCTGCTCTACTTTGGCTCGGTGCCCTTTCACTGGGGCGTGCTGTTCATCCTATTGGGGCACCTGCTGGCACTCTTGCTGCCCCAGGGGCTCTTGCTGTGGAACGCGGTGCCGATGCGGCTGTTTGTGCTCGAGATTACCGGCCTGGCCCTGGCCCTCTGGACCCTGGGGGGGCTGTTGGTGCTGCTCTACCGCCGCCTTTCCAATCGGCGCATCCTGGCCGTAACCCGGCCCACCGATGTGATCGTGCTGCTGCTCCTCCTGGTCTCGATCCTCACCGGCATCCTGACCGCCGTGATGTACCGCTACGGCTCTTTCTGGTTTCCTTCGGTCTTCACCCCCTACCTCTGGTCCATTTTCACCCTGCGCCCCCGCCCCGAGCTGGTCGCCGATCTCCCCTTCTGGATTCAACTGCACGTCTTCAACTTCTGGGTGCTGCTGGCGGTCTTTCCCTTCACCCGGCTGATCCACATCATCACCGTACCGCTGGGCTACCTGTGGCGGCCCTGGCAGCTCGTAATCTGGGTACGCAAGCCCCGCCGTTTGCAACCGATTCCACCCGTTGCCCAACCGTACCCGACCACCGCTTCAGCCAAACCCCAGGCCGTCTTGCAAGACAAAGGAGGCGCTTATGGTTCAGACTAGCGCCACGCCAAACGCCTCCGAGCGCAAAGCGCGTTTGGAGGTGCTCACCCTTTCCACCTTGGGCTTCACACTGATGTTCGCGGTCTGGCTGATGTTCGGGGTACTGGGCATCCCCATCCGCAAGGAGTTCGGCCTGACCGACGTACAGCTAAGCTGGCTCTCGGCGGTAGCCATCCTGAACGGCTCCATCTGGCGGCTTCTGGCCGGCATCCTGACCGACCGCTATGGGGGCAAGGTGGTCTTCACGGCCATGCTCCTCTTCACCGCCATCCCGGCTTACCTGGTTTCCCAAGCCACCAGCTACCAGGCACTGCTCCTGTACGCCTTTCTGGTAGGCTTTGCGGGCAACGCCTTCAGTGTGGGCATCGCCTGGAACGCCGCCTGGTTCCCCCGCGAGCAGCAGGGCTTTGCGCTGGGCATGTTCGGGGCGGGCAATGTGGGGGCCAGCGTGACCAAGTTCATCGGGCCGGTCATCATTGCCTCGGTGCCGGCAGCAGGCTACCTGGGCGGCCTGGTACCGGGCGGCTGGCGCTTTGTACCGTTCCTGTACGCCGTCTTGCTGGTCTTGATGGCCCTGGCTATGTGGCTCTTCACCCCCCGTATAGACCGCAAGCCGGGGCAGGGGCGGCCCTTCCTGGAGATGCTACGCCCTTTGAGCAATATCCGGGTCTGGCGCTTCAGCCTCTACTACGTGGTGGTCTTCGGGGCCTACGTGGCCCTCTCGGCCTGGCTGCCCAAGTACTACGTGGATGTGTTTGGGCTGCCGCTGTACCAGGCGGCCCTCCTTACCGCCCTCTTCATCTTCCCGGCCAGCCTGCTGCGCCCAGTGGGGGGCTATTTCTCCGACCGCTACGGGGCCCGGCGGGTGATGTACTGGACCTTCGGCTCCATGCTCTTTGCCACCTGGCTTCTGTCCATGCCCGATGGGCACATTGTGCTATACCTGCCGAGCCGCCTCGAGCCCGACGGGATGCGCGAGGTAATGCACTACACCATGACCGTGTGGCCCTTCACGCTGCTGGTCTTCATCGTGGGGGTGGCTATGGGCATCGGCAAGGCCGCCGTGTACAAACACATCCCCGAGTACTTCCCCAAGGATGTGGGCGCGGTGGGCGGCCTGGTGGGCCTGCTGGGGGCCCTGGGCGGTTTCTTCCTGCCCCCCCTCTTTGCCTACGCCCAGTCCTGGACGGGGCTGCCCCAGATGACCTTTGCAATTCTTTTCCTGCTGACCGCAGTGAGCGCCATCTGGATGCACCTCACGGTGATCGCCATGCTCAACAAAGCCGCACCCCATCTGAGGGGCAAGCTCGAGCATCATCCCGAGGGGCACTGAGGTAGTTCATGTTTCTACCGGAGCCCATCCAAACCCTGCTACAAAGCCACAACCATGGCATACCCTTTGCGCCCTTGGCCAAACCGGTACTGGCCGTGGTCACTTGCATGGATTTTCGCATCCACCTGCGGATGCCAGAGAACTTCGCCTTCGTGCTGCGAACCGGTGGGGCCAACCCCGAGCCGGTGGAGCCCTACCTGGCCTTTTCGGTGGCCCGCATGGGGATTCAGGCCATCGCCCTGATCGGGCATACCGACTGCGCCATGCAGTACCCCGACCCCTATGTGCTGAACCACCTTCCCACCGATGAAGATCACATCCGGCACTACCGCGCCCAGATTGCCGCTCTGGCCATCGGCGAGGTGGAGCTTTTTACCCGGCGACAGGCTCGCAAACTAAGCGTTCGCTTGGGGTTACCGGTCGTGCCCCTTTTATATCGAGTGGAAGACCACCAGTTGCAACACCTGGATGCAACCTTACCGGAATGCCCAAGCCAACTGATGGGCCTCGAGAGGAGTCTATGAACCCTTCCAAACCCTTTCCTTCTACCTGGCTTGCCCGATGGGAGCCCGAAGACCCCCAGTTTTGGGAAATCCAGGGCAAATCTTTGGCCTGGCGCACCCTCTGGATTACCACCTTCAACCTGACCCTGGCCTTCATCACCTGGTTTGTGGTGAGTGCGCTGGTGGTACGCCTGCCCAATGTGGGTTTTCAGCTCAGCACCTCGCAGCTTTTCTGGCTGGCAGCCATGCCCGGTCTGGCCGGGGGCACCCTGCGCATTATCTGGACGTTTTTGCCCCCCATGCTGGGCACGCGACACCTGGTCACCTTTTCAACCTTGCTGCTGCTAGTACCCCTGCTCGGCTGGGCCTGGGCGGTGCAAAACACCGCGACCCCCTTCTGGCTCCTGATGCTTCTGGCCTTCCTGGCCGGCATTGGCGGGGGCAATTTTTCGGGCTTCATGCCCAGCACCAGCTATTTCTTCCCCAAAAGGCTGCAGGGCACCGCCCTGGGCATCCAGGCCGGGGTGGGCAACTTTGGGGTCTCGGTGGTACAGTTCGTGACCCCCTGGATCATCGGCTTTGCCCTGCTGGGCTCGCTACTGGGCGACCCCCAGACCTTCACTCGAGGCGAGGTCAGCAAGCCCATCTGGCTACAAAACGCCACCCTGGTGTACGTGCCCCTGGTGGTATTGGGGGCGCTACTGGCCTGGGTCTGGCTCAAAAGTGTACCGGTGCGGGCCAACTTCCGCGAGCAGTTCGACATCTTCGGCGACAAGCACACCTGGTTCATGACCAGTCTCTACATCATGACCTTCGGCTCCTTCTCGGGGTTTTCGGCCACCTTCCCGCTCCTGATTCGCACCGTGTACGGCAGGTTTGAAGGGGCCCCTGACCCCCTGGCCTTTGCCTTCCTGGGGCCACTGGTGGGTTCTATGATCCGGGTGCTGATGGGCCCCCTGACCGACCGCTACGGCGGGGCCATCTGGACGCAGGTGAGCGGTATTGGGTTGCTCTTCTCAGCTCTTGGGGTAACCTTTTTCCTGCGCCCGACCTCCCTGGAGCAGTTTCCCTGGTTTGTGCTGTTCATGCTGCTGGTCTTTCTCTTTGCCGGCATTGGCAACGCCAGCACCTTCAAGCAGATGCCCATGATCTTTGAGCCACGCAAGGCCGGCGGGGTAATCGGCTGGACGGCGGCCATCGCCGCCTATGGCCCGTTTGTGTTTTCCTCGCTGATTGGCGCAGTGATTGCCAGCACGGGCTCGGCCAGCGGATTCTTCTACGGTGCAGCCGTGTTCTATGCCCTCAACATTGGGCTCAACTGGTATTACTACGCCCGCAAGGGCGCAGAAAAGCCCTGCTGAATTGCACCCCCAGTAGCACACCCTTCTTCGCCGGGCTGGTAGTCTGCTAGACATGCAGGCAGCTGAACCCAGGAACGCGGCGCGAGCCTTTTTGCTGGCAGGTCTGATAGTGCTGTTTGGGCTGGGGAGCTATCTGGCCTGGGATATCAGCCGGCTGCAGTCCGGATTGGTGCGCCCCTCGGGCAAGGCCCGCCAGGCTGCAGAGGCCCGGCTGGCCCAACTGCCCAGCTACCCCCCCATCCAGCGCTATCAGGGCTTTGCGGTGGAGTCCGACGGAATTGAAATCCGGGTATGGGCCGCCGAAGCAAACCGCCCCGAGGCCCTGTTGCTGGTGCATGGTGCAGGGGGCGGGGCCTGGGTCTGGGAGGCTTTGCTGCCCCGCCTGCGCCAGCAGTTCGATGTCTATGCGCTCTCGTGGCGCGGCCACTTCGATTCGGGTGAGGCCCGGGAGGGCAACCTCGAGCTCTATACGCGCGATACAGAAGCAGTCCTGCGAGCCATCCGGCAGCGCAATCCAGGGCTGGAACGGGTTCACCTGGTCGGGCATAGCTGGGGCGGGCCGGTAGCCATTGCCACGGCCCTTGCCAACCCTGAAGCCGTGGCCTCCGTCACCCTGCTGGCTCCGGTCTTGCCGCTGGCCTATACCCCCGCCCAACGGTTTTTTTATCCCAACGTCATCCGGCCCATCGTGCGGCGGGTGCTCGAGGCCGGACGGGCCGGCGATAGCTTCAAGGGCATGTTTCTGGCCCGTTCCCAGATGCAGCGCTACCTCGAGGCCCACGCCGCCAAGCCCTACTCGGTAGAGAAGCCCGGCCTGCTGGCCGACGATGGCTTTCTGCCCGAACGTCAGGCCCTGCTGGTACGCAACAACGTGGAGCTGGTAAAGTTGCAGATTCCCCTGCACCTGGCCCTGGCCCGCTACGATAACGTGATTCCACCGCCCCGGGTGCGGGCCTGGGGGGTGGCCTGGAACAGCCCGGCTGAAGAGTTCGAGAGCGGACACTACCTCATGCTGGACGCAGCCTATCCTGAAGTAGCAGACTGGCTGCTAAAACGCCTGGCCCGCCCTACCCTGGCAGCTCGATAATAGTTCTCGTTATCAATACTCGTAAATCCCGACAAACATACTTGATTTATTTTCTATAGCTTGTTAGTTTTGGGTTGGGGCGCGGAACACAGCTACATTTCGCCTGGCTGCCGTCCAAAAAGCCCCGTTTAGCCTCTCATGGTTCCTGGCCCGGCAGCGCCCTAGGGAAGCTTGTGTTATGCCCTGGCGCAACGTCTCCTGAGATCTTCTCAGTGCCCAAAACGCTTCCTGTAGGGCCTTGGAAAGGGGAAAATCTAACAAAGGGCACTTTGCGATGATTTCTAGCCTGAGCCGACCCGTTCCGAAATCACTTCTGGCCGTGGCCTTCCTGGTGGGTCTGGCGGTGGTTTTGCCGCTTTTATACCTGGTACTGAGGGCCGCCCAGGCCGAACCTCAGCAACTTTTGGAAATTGTCCTGCGGGAACGCAACCTGCGGCTGCTGGCAAACACAGTAGCCCTCCTGCTGGGGGTCATAGTCCTGACCACCCTGCTGGCCCTGCCGCTGGCCTGGATTACGAGCCGGAGTGATTTGCGCGGTAAGCGCCTCTGGACGGTGCTGCTGGTGCTGCCGCTGGCAGTGCCGGGGTACGTGGGGGTCTTTGGTTTTTTTGGCGCTACGGGGGCCAACGGCTGGCTGGAAGACCTGCTGGGCTTTCCCTGGCCCCGGCCTACGGGCTACCTGGGGGCTTTGGGGATCTTGACCCTTTTTACCTATCCGTACCTGTTTTTGAACCTGCGGGCGGCCCTCCTGGGGCTGGACTCGGGCCTCGAGGAGTCGGCGCGGAGCCTGGGCTACCGAAACTTCGAGATCTTCTGGCGGGTGGTACTGCCACAGCTAAGGCCTGCGCTCTATGCAGGCTGGCTGCTGATTGGCCTGCACGTGCTGGGGGACTTTGGGGTGGTCAGCCTGGTGCGCTTTGAGACCTTTAGCTACGCCATTTATCTGCAATACTCGGCCTCCTTCGACCGGGTGTATGCGGCCTGGCTCTCGCTGATGCTCATCCTGCTCACGGGAAGCCTGCTCTGGCTCGAGGCCCGATTACTGAAAAACCTCTCCTTGAGCCGGGTGGGGCTGGGCAGTGCAAGGCGGCAGAACCCCATCCCGCTGGGAAGGTGGCGGCTCCCCTCACTGGCGCTGATGGGGGTGCCTCTCGTGGGAGCGCTGGTGGTACCGCTGACCTCCATTGTGTACTGGACGGTGCAGTTCCCCAACGATTACGTAAACGGGCTGCCGGGCATCCTGGAAGCCCTTCGCAACTCGGTACAGGCCGCTGCCCCGGCAGCCCTGGTAGCGGCCTTGCTGGCCCTGCCGCTGGCCTACCTGGGAGTGCGCTACCCCAGCCGGCTCTCGAGGCTGCTCGAGCGAACCGCCTACATCGGCTACGCCACCCCTCCGCTGGCCTTTGCGCTGGCCCTGATTTTCTTCAGCCTGCGGGGGGTGCCCTTCCTCTACCAGACCCTGACCCTGCTGGTGCTAGCGCTGGCCCTGCATTTTCTGGCCGAGGCCATTGGCCCCATTCGCAGCGCGCTCTACCAGGCCCCGCCGCGCCTCGAGGAGGCCGCCCGCAGCCTGGGCTACAAGCCCTTGCAGGCTTTTCTCCGGGCCACCTTTCCCCTGCTCCGGCGCGGGGTGCTGGCCAGCATGGCCCTGGTGTTCTTGTCGGCAGTAAAGGAACTACCCCTCACCTTCCTGCTGGCTCCGGTAGGTTACTCTACTCTTTCGACACGGATCTGGGGCTACACCTCCGAAGCCATGTTTGCCGAAGCGGCCCCCTTTGCCCTCCTGATCGTGCTCTTTTCGGCTGGCCTGGTGGGCCTCTTACTCACCCAGGAACGACGATGAAAACCCAAAGCACCCAACCCCCCGTCTCGAACCCGGTCGCCCCCCCCATTCTGCGGGTGCAGGGCCTCTGCAAACGCTTCCACCCCGGCTTTCCACCGGTGGTGCAGGAGGTCAGTTTCGAGGTGGGTCAGGGCGAAATTTTTGCCTTGCTGGGGCCCTCTGGCTGTGGCAAAACCACCACCCTGCGCCTGGTTGCCGGCTTCGAGCAGGCCGATAGCGGCCAGATCTGGCTGGACGGGCAAGAAATCAGCCAGCGCCCCCCCGAAGAGCGGGGCATTGGCTTCGTTTTCCAGGACTACGCCCTGTTTCCCCACCTGAGCGTGCTCGAAAACGTGGCCTTTGGCCTGCGCCACCTGCGAGGCAAGGCGCGGCAGGAACGGGTGCTCGAGGTGCTGGGGTTGGTGGGCCTGACGGTGTTCAAAGACCGCAAACCCGGCGAGCTTTCGGGTGGACAGCAACAGCGGGTGGCCCTGGCCCGGGCCATCGCCCCCGGCCCCAAGCTGGTGCTGCTGGACGAGCCTTTCAGCAGCCTGGATGCCGCCCTCCGCCAGTCCACCCGCGACGAGGTGCGCTCGCTTTTGAAGCAGTCGGGGATTGGGGCCATCCTGGTCACGCACGACCAGGAAGAGGCCCTCTCGGTTGCTGACCGGCTGGCCGTCATGCGGGCCGGGCAGCTCGAGCAGACCGGCACGCCGGAGGAGGTCTACCACCACCCGCGTACTCCTTTTGTGGCCCAGTTTTTGGGGCGTACCAACCTGATACCTGGCGAAGCCCGGGGCCTCGAGGCCGACACCCCCCTGGGGCACATTGTGCTCGCGGAGGAAGCCCATGGTGCCGTACTGCTCTCCCTGCGCCCTGAAGGGTTGAGTCTGGCTGCTCCTTTAGGACACCTGGGCCTCTCGGGGAAGCAGCTCGAGGGCACCGTTCTGGCCCGCGAGTTCAAGGGCCACGACATGACCTACCGCATTCAGCTTGGCAACCGCGAACTCATCGTGCAGGAAAGCCCGGAAAGCCCCTTCCGCCCCGGCGACAGGGTGCGGGTGCTGGTGCGGGCCAGGGCGGTGGTGGTGGGGCGGGGAAGGTGAATGAAGGGTCTATGGTTCATGGTCAATGGTCTATAGCCCCAAAAACCAACGGATACACTTCGTGAGCGCTTGCGGGCATGTTGCAGGTGATGGCTTGTCTCCAGACGGCCTGCGGTTAAAATGACACTCGCTTTGGAAGATCGGGCGATATTGGAAAACTCATGTCTGAGGCGCATCTTGCTCACCCTCGAGTACGACGGCACCCATTTTGCGGGGTTGCAGACCCAGGCACAAGGTGAGCGTACGGTTCAGCAGGTGCTCGAGGCCGCCCTGGGCAAAATTCCCGGCGCCAGGCCGAAAATCTGGCCCTGTGGCCGCACCGATGCTGGAGTGCATGCGCTGGCCATGCCGGTGCATTACGACACCCGCGATCGCATCCCTACCGAAAAAATCCCCTACGCGCTGAATAGCCTCCTGCCCCCGGACATCCGGGCCTTGCGGGCCGAGGAGGTCTCCCTGGATTTCCACGCCCGCAAGAGCTGCCACTGGCGGGAGTACCGCTACCGCATCCTTCAGCGCAGAATGCCTCCGGCCCTCGAGCGCCACCGGGTCTGGTGGATACCCCAGTCGCTAAATCTCATTCCCATGCGCCATGCGTTGGAAGCCCTTTTAGGCACCCACGACTTCCGTGCCTTTGCCATCAAGGAAGAGCGAACCACCGTGCGGGAAATCTACCGGGCTCACCTGGAAGTCTGGCCCACCGAAGGCGGGCGGGAGATCTGGCTCGAGTTCGTGGGTTCGGGCTTTCTACGAGGGCAGGTACGCAGCATGGTGGGCACGCTGGTGGAGGTAGGGCTGGGCAAGCGGGACTCGAGCAGCATTGCCCATCTGCTACAGCACGGCACCCGCAAGGATGCCGGGGCTACTGCCCCAGCCCAGGGCCTGTATTTTGTACGCGCCGGCTACCAGCCCTACCGCCACTGATACCGCACATAAAACCGGATGGCCTCCACCGGTGCTCTGGACAGGTCTACCGCCAAACGAAGCTGCTCATTCCAGTTATATGCCATCCCAACCAGCAGCTTGCGGGGCTCCAGCAACCAGGCCCGCAGCCGCTCCTGAGGCAGGAAGGGGCTGTTCTCGCCCAGATAATCCCACTCGGGGTTCCACCACAGGGATACCTCCAGCCGGCTTCGGTCCAGGGCCTCGAGCCAGGCTTCGGTATCGGCCTCACAGGGGCACTGCAGAACCCAACCCAGGGCCTGCCGCAACGGCAGCGGCAGGGAAGCACGGCTCCAAAAACCCCGGTCAGCCTGCCAGAAAACCTCTACATCCCGAACATACGCACCTATTCTGGGGAGGAGGCGCAGGGTGGGCTCCTGTTCCGCCAAACCGTTGGGAACCTGCACGATTTCAATAAAGGTACCAACTCTCAAGATTTCCGCCGAAACCCCTACAAAACCCTGTCCACCAGCCAGTCCCGTGTTGGGCAGATAGGCCGCTTCAAGTCCCAGCCAGGGCACCTCCGCAGGCCGATACCGGCCAAACACCCCCCAGCGCCCATCCCGCCCCATCAAGGTATCGTCCCAGGGACCGCTGTAATCGCGGCGCTTGCCAAAACTCACACCAAACTCCCCCAGGTCGGCCTGGGCAAAGGCCTCCAGAAGGCCAAACTGCACTGCCCCTTCGTACCAGATGCCCAGGTCTGCAAAATACCCAACGCCTTCCCAAAGCGTCTGAACTTGTAAACGAGCGCCCAAAGCCAGTGCAGGCTCCAGGGGCGCAGGCTGGTTGAGGGCTCCATTCCGACTGAGACCAAACTGCACCAGCCCCGAGGGCTGCAAACAAACCACCTTCTCCGCTGGAACCGCGCAGTCCCATGTAACAGCAGATTCGCTCTGGGCAAAAGCAAGCGGTAATAAAGCCAGAAAGCTACCCAATAACACCACACGCATTCCCCTACAATACAGCCCTCCACCCTAAACGCTGGCTGCAATCTGCACACGTGTATGCAAACAGCCCCCTTCTGTGAGGGCCACAAAAAAGCTCAACAAAAATCCTGGGGGAACCAAAGACCCCCAGGACCGAATGCCAATCCCGCTAGAGCCTGCTGCGCGGGTCGAGCGCGTCCCGCAGGCCATCCCCCAGATAGTTGAAGGCCAGCACTGTCAGGAAGATCATGAAACCCGGCGCCAGCGCCAGCCAGGGTGCATCAAAAACGTATACCTGGGCATTGTTGAGCATATTGCCCCAGGTGGCTACCGGCGGCTGAATGCCAAAGCCCAGAAACGATAGAGCGGCTTCGGTAATGATAGCCCCGCCAACCGCTAGGGTGGCGTTCACTATCAGTGGAGCCAAGGCATTGGGCACCAGGTGGCGGAACATGATTCTAGCCTCGCTCGCCCCAAGCGCCTGGGCAGCCGCCGTGAAGTCCTGTTCCCGCAAGCTCAGTACCGCCCCCCGGATTAGCCGCCCTGTGCCGATCCAGCCAAACAGCACGATGATGGTGATGATGATGAATACCGAGGCTCCCTCCTGAAAAACCGAGGCTGCCCATTGTCCGGCAACTCCCTGGGTATCACGAAGCAGGGCGGATAGAACCAAGAGCAGAGGCAACTCGGGTATCGTAAGCATGAAATCCATGAACCGAGAAATCACCACATCAAGATCCAGGCGCCCCTGGCCGAACAGACCCCACGCCCCAACAGCCAGCACAACACCCCAGGTGAGAATCAGGCCAAGAAGGGATGCAAAATTGTTGAATGAGTTGTTACCGGATAGGAGCGCCTCAACATTAGGGCCCGCTAGCCGCCAGGCGAGTTCTGCCACAAAAAATAGCGCTGCATACAAAAGTACCCACGAGAAAACACGCCAAACTGCGAAAGGCCCTGGCTTCCATCCCCCCTGTACCTTTGCGAAGGGCCCAATGTAGAAACGCAAAGGACGTCCAGAGAAGTACCCTGCAATGACGCCCAGGGTAGTTCCAATTAGAGCGGAAGCTAAGGCTGCCACAAATCCAACCAGCAAAGAGATTCGAGCACCGTACATGATACGCGATAACACATCACGACCTAGGTCATCGGTACCCAGCAGGTGTTCACGGGTGGGTCCCAGGTAATACTTGGAAGCCAGGTCATCACCCGTGGGTTGCGCAGTCGGACTATAAGGAGCAATCCATGGAGCCAGTATAGCCATGAGAACTAGCGCAACCACAATCCAGAGAGAAACCATAGCCGCTTTGTGTTTCTTGAAGCGGCGCCAAGCCAAAGCCCAGGTTGACTGGGATTTTTGTTTTGGAGCAGTAGCGATAGCAGCCATAGAACCCCCTAACTATAGCGGATGCGGGGATCTACCACCGCATACATCAGGTCGGCCAGCAGGTTGAACATTGCCGTCAGCACGGCCAAAAAAGCCAGGGCTGCCATGGCGACGTTGTAGTCTTTTTCAATCAGTGAGTCCAGAATAGCCCGACCCATGCCGGGATATGAGAATATCGTTTCGGTGATAACGGCTCCACCAAAGACCCCGGGAATGGCCAGACCAACCAGAGTCACGATGGGAATCAGGGCATTGCGCAGGGCGTGCTTATAGAGCACAATCCGCTCGCCCAACCCCTTAGCACGGGCGGTGCGGACGTAATCCTGGTTCAAGACTTCCAGCAGGCTTGCGCGCATATAACGGGTCCAGGAAGCCATCTGAATGGTTGAGAGGGCGATCACCGGCAGGATTAGCTTGAAGGCCCAGTCCCCAATAAACTGCCAGAAGCCAATTTCGCCGCTAACAACCTGCGACCACTGAAGGTCGGAGATACTCTGCACCGGGAACTTAGGAAACCACGGTATTCGCTCAGGCAACCAAAATGCGAACACATACAGTAGTAAGATGCCCAGGAAGAAAATGGGCATGGAAAACCCTACAAACGACAAAAAGGTGATGGCGTAATCGGCGCGGCTATACTGCCGCACCGCCGAAAATATCCCCACCGGGATGGCCACCAGCAAGGCCAGTGTCAAGGCCGCTCCGGAGAGCACCAGCGTGCGCGGCAGGCGCTGACCAAAAATGATCTGCCCCGCAGGAGAGGCGTAGGTACGGGACTGACCAAAATCGCCCTGCAAAGCCCGCCCAAGCCACTTGAAGTAGCGTACGTAGATGGGCTGGTCGAGGCCGTAGGCCCGGCGCAGTTGTTCCAGCTGTTCGGCGGTGATGCGGGGGTTCTGCTGGCGCAGTTCGTCCAGCGGGTCTCCGGGTTGTAGGGCCAACAAAGTAAAGATCACTACAGAGGCTGCAAACAACAATGGAATCATTTGCAGCAGTCGGCGAATCGTGTAAGCAAACACAGGCCCATATTACCGCCCCTTGACCTTTTTTGTATCTGTGAGCCCCCTCACAACTATCCACCGAATGGTGGATGTTTCTTATCCAAAAGAGAACTCCCCCTCCGGCCTGGAGGGGGCTACGCCAACAGAAGCCCGGTTATCTCGCTCTTAACTGGTGTGGCCGCCCATACAGGCGGCCACTGTTCCGTCCAGGACAAAGGATTCTGAATCCTGGATGGCTCGAGTTTTATGAAGAGCGCTCTACTTGATGGGTTGGCCGTATTTGGCCTGATCGTAGACCTTCTGGGCCCCTCTGGACTGCCAGCCAATCAACCAGGGCTCGATGGTTGGGTAGGCCGAGCTAGCAAACGTGGACGAGACGTAGTTGACCAGCCCTATCCGGAAAATTCGCGCATCGGAAACAAAGTAAAGCGGAATCATCGCCACTTCGTTCGCCCAGATCTCCTGCATGCGGGCAAAGAGCTGCTTGCGACGGTTCACGTCGAATTCCACCACCGCCTGGTTTCTAAGGCGATCGTATTCCTCGTTACACCAGCCGCCAAAGTTCAGGCCGCGGAAGCCGTTTTCACGGGTCGGAACATACACCAGCTTGCCTTCGTCGTCACGGCAAGCCGAACGCACGCCATCGTCGGCCTGACCCATGCTGAAGGCGAAGTGCAGGAAGCCCGTCCAGGTGCCTTCCTGGGCCCTCGAGCGGTACTGAGAACTCAAGAGAACCGCACTGGGCGAGTTGTTTACCCGTACCGCGATGCCCACCTGGCGATAGTTCTCCGCCACAAACTGCTGAATGCGTTCACGCACCTGGTTGCCCGCAGTGGTAGCCCACTCGATCTCGAAGCGCACCGTGCGACCGTCTACGGTACGCTGCAGAATGCCGTCCGGGCCAGGCCGCCACCCCAGCTCGGCCAGCAGCTGGCGGGCCCGCTCGGGGTTATACGGATACTTGGCAACGTTGGGGTTGAACATGGGGTTCTGCGGGGAAACCCAGGTAGGGGCCACCGTGTAGAGCCCGTCAAAGAAGGCTTTGGTAATGCCCTCGCGGTTCATGGCAAAGATCAGGGCTTGCCGCGTCTTGACGTTGTCGAGCTGGAGGTCTTTGACCCGTTGCACATTGGTGAACTGGTTGATCTCCAGGTGCTCGAAGAAGGGAGTGGAGACGGTCCAGATTTCAAAGCGCCCAGGTGCACGGCTGGTAAGCTGCTTGCTGCGGGCCTGGTCGAAAGTGATTGAGACGCTCGAGGCCGCGTCAATTCCCCCACCCAGAATGGCCACCAGGAGCGAGTTGGTGTTTTGAATGATGCGATAAATTACCTTCTGGACGTATTTGTCTTCACCGCCAGGGGGCTTGATCCAGAAGCGCGGGTTGCGCTGCATTTCGATGGTGCTGCCGGGCACCCAGCGGGTCAGGGTAAAGGGCCCCGAGTAGACCATACGCCCGCTGTTCAAGTACTGCGGGTTGGAGAACTGGGCAAAGAAGTTACGGAAAATTTCTGCCTGGCGTGCGGTGTCGTTGGTCTGGGCGGCAGCGGCTTTGGCCTTGTCCCACTCGGCCCGCATGATGTGGTTGGGCGCATAGTAAACCTGGTTGATGTCCAGGTCATAAAAGTAGGCCGGTTCTAAGCTCACCGTAAAGTTGCGGGCGTCGCGCACGCGCAGGGTGGCCCGGTCAAAGAAGTCTACGTTGGTGGAGGGCACGCCCCTGGTCTTGCCCATCTCGAAGTAAAGCGCCACATCCTCGGTGCTGATGGGCCGCCCATCCGACCAGACCGCATCCGGGCGGATGGTGTAGTCGAGCTCGAGGCGACGCACACCGGGCCGCACATTCACAAAGCGCAGGCGGTTGTTCTGAACCGTGGGCACTTCCGTCACCACCACCGGAATCACATCCAGGTCGCGGTTGGTTTGCACAATGGGAGCAAACAAGAAGTTCTCGATTTCGAACTTGATGGACTGGTTCGAGATCGCGTTGACCACGTCCCCGGCCAGCACCCTGGGCTCCTGGGCCGCCCCAATAATCAAGCTGTTGTCCTGTGGGCCGGCCAGGGCCAATCCGCTCAACAACATCAGCGCAAAGAGCTTCTTTTTCATGGCTCCTCCTCGTATAGCCAGTGTTTGGCTGGGCTTGATTTTATTGTCGAACCGGCAATTTGTGTACCCTCTTGACAGTCCCCTTTTTTGCAGGTATCCAGGCCACTATTCGTTGAAAACATGGGCGCTCAAAGGGAAACCAGGGGCGAACCCCTGGTTTCCCCTACCATTTGGGTAAGGCTACTTAATGGCAATACCACCCGCCTGAGCCTGATCGTGGCGCTTGACGGCCCCGCGGCTGGCCCAGCCGATCTCCCAGGAGTTCCAGCCAGGGTAGCCGTTACCGCCCGAGTAGGTCGCGGCCACGTAGTTAACCAGGCCGCTGCGCACAACCAGGAAGTTCGAGCGGAAGCGCAAGGGCAGTGCGGGCAGCTCCTCAGCCCAAATCTCCTGCGCACGGGCAAAGAGCTGCTTACGGCGGGCTTCGTCGAACTCGAGCACCCCCTGGCTGGTCAGACGGTCGAACTCGTCGTTGCGCCAGTTACCGATGTTCTGTCCAGCGTAGTTGTTATCCTTGCTGGGTACCAGTTGAGCGCCGGTGTTGAGGTTCTTGAACTGGAAGAGGTTGCCATCTTCGGCCAGGCTGCTCACCCAGGCGAACATGAAGAACAGCCACTTGCCTTCCTCGCCACGCTGGATGAAGTCGTCGGCAAAGACCACCGCACTGGGGGCGTTGGCCGTCTTGACGGCGATGCCCACCTGACGCCACTGCTCAATAAAGAGCTGTTGCGTGCGTTCGCGGATGGCGTTCCCAGCAGTGGTCACCCAATCAAGCTCAAATCGCACCGTGCGGCCATCCACCGTCCGCTGCAGGATGCCATCGGGGCCTGGACGCCAGCCCACCTGGGCCAGCAACTCGCGGGCTCGAGCCGGGTTGTACTCGTACTTTTTGACGTTGGGGTTGAAGAGAGGGTTGGAGGGCGCCACCCAGGTGTGCGAAACGGGCTCTGCGCCATCGAAGAAAGCCTGCACCCAGGCATCCCGGTTGATGGCGTGCAGAAGAGCCTGGCGGGTGCGCTTGTCATCCAGGGTAAGGTCGCGCACGCGCTGCACGTTGGTGAACTTGTTGATGTCGATGTGCTCCCAGATGGCTCCGGGGATGGCCCAGATGTCGAAGCGGCCAGCGGCGCGGCTGGTAAGCTGCTTGCTGCGGGCCTGGTCAGCCGAGATACCCACAGTCGAGGTGGCGTCAATACCGCCGCCAAGGATGGCTACCAACAGCGAGTTGGTGTTCTGAATAACGCGGTAGACCACTCGCTGAACGTACTTGTCCGCTCCACCCTGTGGCACAATGGCGTTGAAGTTGGGGTTGCGCACCAGCTCGATGGAGCTGTTGGAAACCCAACGCGAAGCGCGGAAAGGCCCACTGTAAACCATGCGGCCCGCATTGATGGCCTGGTTGGAGCTAAATTGCTGGAAGAAGTTGCGGTAGAGCTCGTTCAGGCGCTGGGCGTCGCGGTCGGGGTTGAGAGGAGCTGCCGCAGCCTTGACCTTCTCCCATTCAGCCCGCATGATGTGGGAAGGTGCATACCCCATGGGCGAGCCGTAGGTGTCATAGTAGTAGGCCGGCTCAAAAAGTTCTGCTTGTCGCGCACCCGCAGGTTGACGCGCTCCCAGTAGTCGGGGTTGTTGAGGGCCATGCCTTTAGCCTTGCCGACCTCAAAGTAGAAGGCAAAGTCGTCGGTGTCCAGGGGGTCGCCGTCCGACCAGCGCAGGTTGGGCTTGAGGGTGATGTCAATCTCCAGGCGGCGCTTACCACCTCCAATATCCGTCACGCGCAGACGGCGGTTGGCCAGGGTGGGTACCTCGGTGGCCAGCACCGCCTCGTTCTCGGCCCGCAGGTTCTGAACGATGAGGGGTGAGAACAGGTAGTTCTCAATCTCAACCTTGATGGACTGGTTGGAGATCACGTTAAGGAAGTCGCCCCCGAGCACCCGTGGCTCCTGGGAAGTCCCAATGACCAGGCTGTTGTCAGCCGGGCCAGCCATGGCTGCACCGGCCACCAGGGTTAGACCAAGTGCAACAATCTTGCTAAAGCGATTCATCTAGCCTCCTTTGGGATTCTGCGTCGCAGAATCTTTTATTGCTTGGCATTTGCCGCCCCTATTATAGCCATCTGGCAAAACACGTCAAACTGGGGGCAAACTTAGACCTGTCCCTTTCAGACTCAAAGCGTTTATTCTCCAGGACAGATATACGAACACGCAAACACAATCCATCCACCGATTGGTGGATGGAAAAACCCATCGAGATATTGGTTTATAGCGCGAGTTACATTTGATGTTTTTTGGGCTTGCCAAGGCTCACTGCCGACCAACGCTTAGCTTAGCCCTGCAGCGCGTCCCCGGAAATGCATATGCGGGCAAAAGTCGTCTAGCTGCTGCAGCAACTGCCGCCTTCACCGTTGGGCACCTTGGCGCCATCGGTGCGGAAGGAGTGGCCGCAGCCGCAAGAAGACGTAGCCTGTGGGTTGTTGACGCTAAAACCCCCACCCATCAGATTTTCTACCCAGTCCACCTCTGAGCCCGCCAGCAGGGGCAGGGACATGCGATCTACCACCAGCCGCACCCCGTGCATTTCCACCGTGGTATCCCCCTCGAGCTCCCGCTCGTCCACGGCCATGCCGTACTGATAACCGCTACAGCCGCCCGACTTGATGAAAACGCGAATCGCCGCATTAGGCTTGTTGTACCGATTCAAAATCTCCCTGGCCCGTTCGGCGGCCAAGGGGGTAATGGAAAGCACGGTCTGCTCCTGAACCACAGAAAACCTCCTTCCTAAGAGTAGCACGGAACCCTCACCAAAACGTAAGCAAGTACACGCCAGGTAGCCCAGCGTCCAGGGTTGAGGGTACAGGGCCGCTTGCTTCGCCTGGCAAAAGGCCTGGCGGCGCGGATAAAAACCGAGTCCAGCTTTACTCTCGCCTCAGACTCTATGCCTTCGGCTCCGTGAAACCTGTCCCCGGTTCCCCTTAGTATGGACTCATGGACATCGCTAAAGCCCAACAAGCCCTGCAAGAGGCCCGCATACCCGGTTGGCTGCTCTACAGTTTTCAGGGGAGCAATGTGCTCGCCCTGGAAGCCCTGGGGTTGCAAGGCCGCATGCTCAGCCGCCGCTTTGCGTATCTGATCCCCGCGCAGGGTGAACCCGTTTTGATCGTTCATGCCATCGAGAAGAGTAGCTTTCCCAACCTGCCGGGGCAGTGGGTGGTGTTCTCGAGCTGGGAACAATTCGCCCATGCCCTGCAGACCCACGTCGCCCCACTGGGGCGTATCGCCATGGAATATCACCCCGGCGGGGGCATTCCCTACCTTTCCCGCATCGATGCCGGAACCCTGGAACTGCTGCGCGGGATGGGCCTCGAGGTGATCTCTTCGGCAGAAATCCTGCTGCAGTTCCAGACCTGGGCGCCCGCCGACCTGGCCGCTCACAAGCGGGCTGCTCAGGGCATTCGCGCAGCGCTGGAACATGCCCTGGGCTTTGTGCGGGCCCGGCTCGACCAGCCGCCTTCTGAACGGGAGGTGCAGGCCGAGATTAGCAAGGTCTTCGAAGCTAGGGGCCTGGTCTTTGATCACCCTCCTATGGTGGCCTACGGCCCCAATGCGGCCAACCCCCACCACACCGTGGGGGAAAGCCGATTGGAGCGGGGGCAGGTCATGCTGATTGACCTGTGGTGCAAGGAGCCGGAGGGCCCCTACGCCGATGTGACCTGGATGGCCGGGTGGGAGGTCTCGGATCGGGTTCAGGAAGCCTGGATGGTGGTGCAGGAGGCGAGGGACACGGCCCTCGAGGTTTGTCGTCAGTCGTTGGCCCAGGGCCGTAGACCCAGGGGCTACGAACTCGACCGCGCCGCCCGCCAGGTCATCGAAAAGGCTGGTATGGGAGCCCACATTCTGCACCGCACCGGCCACCACCTGGGCTATAGCGCCACCCACGGCAACGGAACCCATCTGGACGACCTCGAGACCCACGACACCCGCCCCCTGATTCCCGGCCTGGGCTTCACCATCGAGCCAGGGGTCTACCCCGGCCCTTTTGGCATTCGCAGCGAGATTAATGTGTTCCTGCACGAGTCTGGCCCGGAGGTCACCACTGGCCTGCAAACCGAAATAGAGCGGCTGTAACAACTTTAGTCATATACCCAACTTTCCACGACACCCAAGCTGAGAGCGGGCAGCAGGAGAAGGGTTGCGGTTTTCAAAGGCCTGTCCCCTATCCCCTAACCCCTGTTCCCAACTTCATCGCTCCCATGATTGGCCAGGTGTTCAGATAAAGACGTTATAAAATAGGATAAGGCGACCGGGTCGCGGTTTGGGGAGGTTCGTATCACCGCCCATCGCTTTCTGCGTTGTATGCTTTCAGGCGGCATATGGAACGACCTCTGATGGTTTTTAGTGGACAGTCCAACCGGCCCCTGGCCCTGGAAATAGCCGAGAACCTGGGGGTGCCCCTGGGCAAAAGCACCACCGAGCGCTTCGCCAACGACTGCCTCTTCGTCCGCTACGAGCAGAGCCTGCGCGAGGGCGATATTTTCATCATTCAGTCGCTCACCCCTCCGGTGCAGGATCACCTGGTGGAGCTCCTGATGATGATAGATGCCGCCAAGAGCAGCAGCGCGGCGCGGGTCACGGCCGTGATTCCCTACTACGCCTACGCCCGCAGCGACAAGAAAGACGCACCCCGCATTTCCATTGCGGCCCGCCTGGTCGCCGACCTGATTCAGGCCGCAGGCGCCGACCGGGTGCTGACCATGACGCTCCATTCGGCGCAGGTACACGGCTTTTTCAAGGTTCCGGTAGACCACCTGTCGGCGGAGCCGGTAATTGCCAACTACTTTGCCACCCAGGTAGACAGGTTGGAAAACGCCGTAGTGGTTGCGCCCGATGCAGGGGACATCAAGCGGGCCAGCTCTCTGGCCCGCCGACTGGCCCTGCCCATTGCGTTCATTGACAAGCAGCGCCTCTCCGATACCGAGGTGACCTCGAGGGGGCTGGTGGGCGATGTGCGCGGCAAGACCGCCCTGATCGTTGACGACGAGGTCTCCACCGCAGGCACCCTGATCCAGGCCGCCGAATCGCTCACACAGAATGGAGCCCAGGCGGTGTACGCGGCCTTTACGCACGGGGTGTATGTGGGGCCCGCCATTGATCGAATTGAAAAAGGCCCCATTCTGGAGGTGGCCGCCACCAATACCTGCACCTACAACGCCCGGCCCAGCTCCAAAATTAAGCAACTGAGCGTGGGGCCGCTCTTCGCCGAAGCCATCTGGCGGATTCACCGGGGGGAGTCGGTCTCGAGCCTGTTCACCTAACCCTCAGTGGCTCAGGCTCGCATCTTCGATCTCGAGCCTGTTCACCTGAATTTCAGGTGGTTCGGGCTCGCCTCTTCGGTCTCGAGCCTTTTCACTTGAGCCAGGGCACCAGGTCGCTCAAAAAGCACCACACCTTCTTGCAAGGCGGGCCGTACCATTCCCCAGCCCTCCCGCCAGCTTTGCCGGGCTTCCTCCAGGGTGTACGGAAAAACCTCAACCCCGATGCTCAGGCCCTGGGGCTTGTAGACAACCATCCGCTCCGCAAACGGCAGTGCGCTCTCCCGCAGAACAATCAAAACATCGGCGTCGCTCATCGCAGTAGCCCGCCCCTGGGCCAGGGAGCCAAACAGCACCACCGCCAACACTTCGCTTCGCTCAGATAGGCTCCGGGCCCAGACCGAGAGTTCAGAACGCCAGCGTTCGGGTTCAGCTTTCCATACGCGCAGCACAAAAATGCACCACCTCGACAGCCAGGCGCACCGCAGCCTCAGCCTCCCCCGCAGTATAGTGCCTGGCCGCCGGACCGGCGGGGTGGGCATCTGGATAACGGGTTGGGATGTAATACTTATCCAGAACCCGGGCCACATCCAACAACGAGTTTGGCACACTGGCCGCTGCTGGCAGGGCCCCCAGCAAATCCAGGAGGGAGTGGCCCCAGACCACCTGCCCCAGATGAAGATGCAGGGCTTTGAGAGCTGCTTCGGCTGCCTGTTGGGCTGCAAAGCAAGCCCAGGCGTAGTCTCCAAAGGCCAGACTGCGCTCGGCATGGCCCAGGTTGGCCCGGGCCTGCTCGAGCCAGTCTTTGGCTCGGTTCACCTTACCTCCAGCTCCGAACGGTGGGGCTCGAGAACCGGTTGGGGCTTGACCGCCTCGGCCACAAACGCCCAGATAACACCCAGGAGCAAGCCCAGAACCCCAGCCACTACGGTGAACAGCAAGGGCCTGGGGAAGCTGGGGCGCAGCGGTTCGGCGGGGGGCACCAGCACCTGTACCAAGAGGGCCTGGCTGACCAGCTGACCGATAGCCTCGGGTTGCTTCAGGAAGTCGGTCAGGGTGGTGATGCGGGCCTCGAGCTGGGCAATCTGGGAGCGTAGGCGGGACTCGTCCAGGCTCAGGCTGGTGTAGGCCGGGTTGCTGGCACGGGCCGTTTGGGGGTCGTTGCCCCGGGCCTCGAGGCCCGCCGCAATGGTGGCATCGGAAACAGCCCGATCAGGAGCAATTTTGAGCTGCGCCTGGATGCCCTTGAGCCCGTCCTGTGCGGCCCGAAGGTCCAGGCGGGCCTGGGTTTGGGTTGCCCGCAGGTTGGCCTGGGCCCCTTCCAGCAGGTTGCGCTCGAGGTAGCTACGGGCTACCTGCAAAATCCGCTCAGCCCGTTCCCCGGCCTCGGCAGCCGTGCGACCCTGGGCCGTTAAAAAGAGCAGCCCGCGCTTTTCGTCGAAGCGGGCCTTGTAGAAGCGGGTGGGGTCGTCTACCCCCAACTGGTTGGCCAGCAGTTTGGTCTGTTGCAAATCCACAAACCCCTGGGCCAGCCCTGCCAGCGAGGGCAGGTTGTTGAGCAGGCCCTGACTGGACTGGTTGGAGAGCGATAGACTGACCACCACCTGGCTGGTGTAGGTTTTGGGCCAGAGCAAACTTCCGATTAGGGTGAGCAAAACCAGTATGACTGGCAGCCCTATAACCAGGCGCGAATTGCGCCGCAGCACCAGGTAAAGGTCGCGCAAAGTGATCTCGTCGGCAGATGACATCGGTTCATTCACGTCGGTATTGTACATTCCCCAGTACCCAGCCCACTCCCACCCAGAGCGAACCAAACACACCCGCATAGAAAAAGGTGTAGTCTAGGATATTAAGCCCCAAAGCCAATCCCCACAATGCCATTGCTGGCCAGGCTTTATGCACTACAAGTTTGTAGAGCACCGCCAGGGTCAAAAACAAGTAAGCCCCTACCAGCACCAGCCCTCCTTCGGCCAGCAGAGACAGCAGCAGGTTGTGGGCGTGGGTCGGAAACTCGATGAAATCCTTGGGCAAATTCATTTGAAAAAATAAAGGGAAATGCCCCCAACCCACACCAAACCAGGGGTGCTGAAGAAAAGCCTCCCAGGCCACCTGCCAGAACTGCAAACGAGACTGTCCACTGGAGTCCACTCCCAGTTGTCCCAGTCTACCTAACACCTCCGGCCAGCGCCAGAACGCCAGCGCCAGAAAACTCATTGTAATAAATACCCACCGACGCCCTCTGGGCAGACTCCACATCCAGAACATCCCAAGAACTAAAAGGGCCAGAAAGGCCGTCCGGCTCCCAGAGACCACCACCCCCAAGCCCGCCCCCAACAAGCCCAGTAAGCCAACCCGCCAGCCACCCAGCATAAGCACCAGCCCAGCGGACATAACCGCTGTGTGGCCTAGTAGATTGGGCTGTGGCGTGAATCCCCAGGTACGTTCCAGGTTGTGATCCTGAAGTTGCCAAAGCGCATAACCGAGATGTATTGCCAACCCTAACAGCAGAAACCCCACTACCCAGCGGGCCTCAAGGTATCTGCGCCAAAAACCCACACCCGTGAATACCAACCAACCTAGCATTATCTGGCTTGCCCACGCCCAGGCACGCTGAAAATTAGATAGCTCGCCCGTGGGACCCGGCCGGTAGGCCGTGGGTACCGTGCCCACCTCGAGCTGCGCCCAGCCCACATCAAGGTAGGTAAAGTCGCCCCCTTGGTTCAAAAAATCAATTGCTCGTAAGGAAACATCACCCTCTCTTGCGGTATAGCTACCCCAAACACGGTATACTCCCGGTGCTACCATGTTCATCTGGGTGGGTACAGGATGATGACCCTGATAGGTAAAGAAGGTGATTTGTAGGTTGGCCTGTTGCCCGTCGTGACGCAGATAAAAGCTTTGGGTATAGGTTCGACCAGGCTCGAGAGGATATTGATGATCAGTCAGGAACTCCAACTGTTCACGACGCGACTGAGGGTTATATCGTGGTAATCTCCAGAATCCGTCACCTTGAGGAACCGCCCACCCACCTCTTTCATCAATATTGTTCCAACCGTGCAAAGCGTTCAGATCAGGAAGCCTGATTAGATTTTGCACCTCACCTTCGGATGCCAAATTCTTGACATAAGCTGGTAAGGCGGGCATTGAATAGAGGCTTGCAGGAGCAAAAAACTGGCCCACCATACCTAAAAACGCGATCAACCCGAACAGTCCCGCCATAGGCCGGTGACCCTGAATCACACACCACACGCCGACAATCCCGGCCAAAGCCACAAACCACGTGGGCTGCAAGGGCAATAGCATGAAAGGCGCAGCACTGAGCCATCTCAAGGCTAATAAGCTCCTTTGGCAAATAAAACTACCCATACCGTCCGAGCCAGAATGTACAGGTCTAGCCAGGGCGACCAGTTGCGCACGTAATAAGCATCCATCGCTACACGCTCGGCATAAGTGGTGTCGTTGCGACCCGAAACCTGCCAAAGCCCTGTCAGTCCAGGTCGAACCCTTGTGTAGAGGTCAAAAAGTGGGCCATAGCGCCGTATTTCCTCTTCCACAATGGGCCGAGGGCCCACCAAGCTCATTTCTCCCCGAAGAACATTCCAAAGTTGGGGGAGCTCGTCCAGGCTGGTTTTGCGCAGAAAACCCCCCACTCGGGTGATGCGGGGATCGTTTTTGAGTTTTTGATCCCGTTGCCACTCGATTCGCAATTCCGGATGTTGATTCAAGTACTCCTCTAACTTCAGGTCAGCATTCTGCACCATGGAACGGAACTTCCAAGCCTGAAACATTTTGGATCGAAAGCCCAAGCGCTTGTGCCCATAAAAAACGGAGCCCGGTGAATCCAGTCGCACCAGTAAACCCAATATAGCCACTGCCAGTCCCAAGACCGGGGCTAGCACCAAACAGAAAGTTATGTCCATAGCCCGTTTGATCCAGCGTGGCCCTGGCTGTAAAAGCCGCTGCCGCACCTCGAGGCCCAATACACCCCCCAGATCCCGTGCCGAAATCCACAGGCTCGAGAGGCCAAACAGGTCTGGCACCAAAAGGAGATGAGGGAATGCCGCACCATGCCGCTCCAGCAGCTCGAGAAGCTGGTTTCTGGGTACCCCTGGCATGGCGACGATGGCATACGCTACTCCCTGGCGGGCCAGTTCGGCAGCCCGATCCAGTCCTCCCAGCACCCGCACCCCCTCGACTTGCTGGCCTTGCTTCGCCGGATCGTCGTCCAGCAGCCCCACAGGCTTCAGGCCCAGGCCTGGCTGCTTATTCAAAGCCCGTAGCACGTTTTGCCCAGTCTGGCCTGCGCCTAGCACTACCACCGGAACCCCCCACCAGGGCTTGCGTGCCCATAACTCGCGTACCAGAGCCCGCCCCAACGGTACCAGAAACAGCATCAGGCCCCAGGCAAACACAAAAGCCCCCCTCGAGTAGTCGGCCCCGGCCTTGTACATAAAAGTTGCACTGCCCAGCACTATAAAGACCAGACTTGTGGCATAACTCAGACGGCGCAGCTCCTCTGGCGGTGCAATTCCCATTCCGTACAACCCGGCTAAACCGTAGGCCAGGGGAAACAGCAAAAGCGCAGGCCACAGATCAAGGTATAGCTCCCACAGCAGGGAACGATCCCATACATAACGCAGCAAAACCGCCAGCAAAAAGGAAGCTACTACAGCAATAGCATCTGTCAGCAGCAACACCCAAGCCGTGCGGCGGGGAGAGGCCAGAACGGCTGGAGAGCTGGATAGGGTTTCATGGCTCAGCGCTTGCATACACCTCCAGGCCTACATGCTAAAGGATTTCACTCAGCTCTTCTGGAAGTACTTTTTATTCATGGCCAAGTGTTGTTTCAAGCGGTTGGGCAGGAAAGCCTCCAGGCGGCCCAGGCGATACGCTGCATACTTGAGTACAGTGCGTAACAGTGCGGAGGGAATCTTTTGGGGTGCCTTTTGCAGCAAGTAGGTTAGCTCAGAGCGCACAAACCGCAGGCCCTCGCCTTCTACGCTACCAAACGCCTCCAGCAGCAATCGCTCTCTGGAATGAAAGACCCCAATATCGAAGTAGCGCTGAAACTCTTGCCTCAGGGTGTAGTCGTGCGAATGATAGACCTGGGCTTCTGCAACATAGGCCACCTTCCAGCCAGAAAGAAGCATCTTGGCCGCCACATAGGAATCCTCTCCAAAGATAATGTTGCGGGGAAACCCCCCCACTTGCTCGAGCGCACTTTTCCGGTAGCAAGCAAACGAGTCGGAGTTAAAGGCCGCCTTGAACCCCTTAGAGGCAATATCTTGCTGGCTACGAACCTCCGAACGTTCGGGGTAGTTGAACAATCGCGCATGGGTTCCTATGGGACCTGCATCTGGATAAGGCAACTGGCGACCATAGGCCAGACCCACAGTGGGTTCCTCAAAGACGTTGATCAGGTACTCCAGCGCGTCTGGTCTCGCCAGAACGGCATCTTGTGTCATAAATATAAGTAAGTCTGCATCAGGTAACAGTTCGATTCCGACCTGACGAGTGCCGCCGTGATCAAATGCAAGTCGGTCTATGCGATGAACCATGAATCCAGCCTGGGATGCCAAAGCAGCAGTTTCATCGTCAGAGGCTGAATCTATGACCAAGATATACTGTGGTTTGACGGTTTGGGAGCTACATGCCTCAATCCATTTATGAAACGCTTTGCCAGCATTCAAAGTAGGAATAATCAAGCCTAACTTTCTCATCTTAGTTCTCTGGAGTTCTCGGAAAACGCAGAAAGCCTTGAATTCTGGAGGCTATCGAGAGCCAGCGTTTGCGTACTTCGCCAGAATCCGACCTGAGGAACGCTCGCAACAGACCCAGAGTGTGGTAAGTCAGTACACCCAACAACCAATACACCATCACAAAAGACAAGTGCTTCCTCGTCAGGGCTCCGAAACCCAGACCATACTGCCAAATCTTTATTTCGTTGAACACATGCATATTCTGCTCTTCGTGCCAGACCTCTATGGTTGGGTCATAAATTGCCCCCTTATCACGCAACAAAACACTATAAACAAAGTCTGCATCCTCATACGAGCCAAAGTAGGTACCCACACCCAAGCGCTCGTCAAAATATGGGCAATTTTTTGCAAAAATAGTTATGGAACTGTAGTAGGTCAAAAAATTCATCCTAGAGACTATTTTTGGGCTGGTTGGCCATTTGCGAAGCATCGGTTTCCCCGTGCTCCGATCCACAATTCGGCCCAATATTAGATTGCTAGTTGGGTTTCGCCGAAAAGCCTCCCTAACCTTGTCAAGGGTGTCTGGATAGTACAAGCAGTCGTCGTCCGGGAAAGCTACAATCTGCCCTTTGGCCACGTCAAGACCTAAATTCCTATTGTGCGAGAGGCCAGGTTTAGGGCTACGCATGTGCAAAATATGGAGACGATTCTGATATTGATTGATAACTGGCTCTAGGTCAATGTCGCTATTTTGATCTACAATTACAATTTGAATCTCAGAAAGGTCGATAGTCTGTTTAGAAACGGAATCCAGGAACGAATCTAGCTCTCTTTCTCGCCCGAGCGTGGCAACAATTAAGGTAAACAGTGGCTTTTTCATAACGTTCTGCAGATATGTTCTATATTTGCCGATAAGAGAGTTCAGCCTTCGCCTGAATTTGGGTGGGACAATTCCTTTTTGGGCAGGACAAAATCGAACCTTGCAATATTATCCATGAGGCTGATAAATATACCATAATGTCGTTGTCATAGCCCACATACTGAAGGCTAGCGCAGGCAAGCAGTGGAAGCAGCAAAAGAAGTCGAGTGGATAAAGCCACTGGGCGAGAGAAGATGGTAGCAATCATAAATATATATAACAACAACCCTAGTGCACCAAAGTCCACGAGGTGGTTCAAGAAGACATTGTGAAAGTTGTCGTTACCCAGAAAGACGATCTCAGAAAAATAGTAGCGGCCATACTGAATGCCGTTTCCCCAAAGATAATTGAAGTCGCCGGGGTTCCTCAAAAAAGACATCCATAGCAAAAGACGGCCCTGAAAACCATCTTTCTGGGCATCCTGCGAAAGATCAAATAGAGACCAATCAAATCGTAGCAGGCTACTCAAGTACTGTAGGATAAATGGTGTCAATAGCAGTATTAGTCCGAATAGAAAAAGCCGATATAGCCGCTGTCTCGAATTGAGTACTATCAATAAACCGAACAGGGCAAGTCCAATAAACGTCGCCAATTGAGCCGTTCGTCCGAAGGTATACAAAACACAAAACAAACCTAGTCCAATAATTACTAAAGACAACAAGCTCACCCTTCGCTCGACCCAGGAAATACTTATGTATAAGATAACCACAAAGGCGATTTTGGTAGCCCAGATATTTTTTTCCACTCCTCCGAAAAATACTCCTGGAGTAGCGATCAAGTAGGCAGCAGAAGAGTTCGATATCTGTCCACTAAACGGCCAAAGCCAGGCATTGAGCAGGGCCACATTCAGAGTAACCTGAACCGCGCTCAACGCGATCAGTAGGGCTAGGAGATGTTTGAGCGAGCGAAGCATCCAGATTGAATGTTGTCTATGTTGCTCGAAAAACACTACTGAGGCAACAAAGAACGACGTGTTAAGGACTAACTTTATATACTGCTTAGGGACTGAGAATTCCCGGTTCAGTGCAAACACTAAGCTCGCCCACACAATGTAGGTAACCCCGATAAACACTAAGGCTAAACCTCGAGGTCTCGCCAAACCGGCATTGATTCGAAAAACGACCAGTAAGGTAACACAAAATATAAACGATGCGAAAAGTAGAACATAGACTTGTGTGGGTACAAAAAGCGAGAAAACGCAGATAAGCCATAAACCGAAGGTAAGTAGACCAAAACTTAAAGCAAATCGTTTTGGGGCTGTTGAGGAGGTGAGAATCATTTGCAGATCCCAGTACTATTCATAAGAGAATGATTTACTCTGGCTCTGGAACATATGAACTACATGTAGATACAAAAGGTGGTATAGTCGAATCAACGCCCAAAAAACGTTTACACCAGCCATCCGCAACTTGTTGGGTAGGCTGTTGGGCTCTCTGCGAAGCATGAGCTTCACTTTTGTTCTATGCGAACGAATGCTAAGCATAAATCGTTCGATCAAGCCAAAGTTGCTGGCATTCTTTCGCTCAGATAGGACTTCATCTCTCAATATATGTTCTGGCGGCGGGGCCGAAAGTCTGGCTGGATCTATCCTGTAAGCTGCCACAGGGTAGTTCACAAAGCCTAACCCATCACGAGAGATAAGTCTAAGGTAATAATCACGATCCTCAAATGAAAGAGATTCGTCATAAAGGCCAACCTGGTCAGGATGAAAAGTGCCTTTGCGCAACATGACTGATGGGCCTGGGGACCACCAGCGCACCAACAGTTCGCGGCGTAGGGTTTTCGGATGGTCGAACACCCATGCTTGTCTCTTAGCAAAGCTGATAGCCCCGCTCGTATCCAAAAGGTTGTTAGCAGGATCGACAATGTAGGTATCGCCAATTACCGCCAACCATCCTGGGTTGGCTTCCAAAGCCTTCACACGAGCAGCAATACCACCCTGAAGCAAGTAGTCGTCGCTCGCCAGCAGAGCGATATACTCGCCTTTTGCTCTTTCTAATAAACGATTAAGGGTACGAGGTAAGCCTTGGTTCTGCTGCCGAGTTAGTTCAAAGCGTGTCAATTTTGTTGAATGTCTATCTGCCCACTCCTGGGCGATTTCGAAGGAATTGTCGCTTGAGCCGTCATCTACAACTAATGCCTCGATGTTGTCCCAGCCATCCTCAAGCAGACTGTCAAGACAGCGCGAGATATATTGCGCATGATTAAAGATTGGAATCAAGACGCTAACTAAGGGGCTACTCATTACTAACTCCTACTAAGTGACGCTTTCCCAAAGTATCTTAGCAACAGCGATATACATACCAAACCCCACAGCAAAGTTAGCATAATCTTCCCGACTTCTGGCAATGCGATGGTTGCAGCAGCCACACCTATAGCACATAACAACAAGAATACATTTGTAAGACTGGGCCGCCAGCGCAGCCCGAATGCGACCACGATACCTGTGATTATTAGATAACAAAAGTAGGTCAATAACCAGCCAACCCCCAGCCCACTCGTTCCAAAACGATCCATACCCCACAGGCTGAAGATGAGCAAGCAGACTCCACCAAGCGTCTCTGTGACGAGGTAAGCGCGGTTCGGTAAACCAGCAAGCACAGCATACCCAAGTGTCCAGCTCACGAACCGGAACAAGTCGCCCAAAAGATGCCATTGTAGTATATCGGCTGTCGGTCTGAATTCAGAGGAGAATAGAACGCTAACCGCCAACGGGGCTACGGCCAGCGAAAACACAACCAGCGGGCTACCTAAAAGTAGGACGAATCGTTGTTGGAGATCGAGGGCAGCACAAAAAGCTTGAGGTTTGTTCTGAAGCGCTGAAAGCCTGGGGTAAAAATCCTGACCGAGGGCGTTGAGCAGGAACCCAATATAAGCCGTGGAGAACAGGATGGCGGCTCGGTAGTAGCCTACCTCGATCTGACCAAGTTGATGCAGTACCAGAAAGGGCATCCCCAGTTGCACTGCGCTTCCTACTATTTGACTACCCACAAATGGGAGACCGAAGCGCAGCAGCTCAATACGAGCCGCTCTGATGTCTCGAGAGTTAGCCTTGATCAAGGGCATACGCAGTCTTCCCAGAAAAATTCGGGAAAGAACGAACTGGCCCAGAGGCATACCAAGAACCACCCAGGGCAGAGCGTTCTCTCTCCAAAACCACACCAGCGTAATACCCCAAACCGCACCAAAAATGCTGGACAAGGCAGTCACTTGTGCTAGCAAGCCAACGCGATGGTAAGCATTGAGAAGACCTATTTGTATCCCGGCAGCAAGGCTAAGAGCTAGGCCAAAGGCTAACACTCCGACACCCCAAACCGGGCTGTTAGCGAGCAGATGCTCAGCAATCGGGTGGCTGAAGGCGAGGATGATAGTCGTACATAGCAATAGCGTAATTCTGTAGATTTGCCAAGCTGCCTGTTGCAGCGCAATTAGCTGTGAATTACTAGCTTCCTCCTTGGCGTGAGGGGCACCCAACCGTACCAACCCGGACGACAATCCCATGCCAGCCCCAATGGCTGTAATACCTAGGAAACTCTGAAAGAGCCCAAGAAGGCCCAAACCATCCGGGCCAATCCAAACTGCATAGGCTTTGTTGCTCAGAAAACTAGCAATAAGGCTAATTACAGAGCTGCTGCCAAGAATGACTGTAGCTCTTATGATTGAACCCATGCGAATGAACCAACGGCCTCAACGACCCGCTTCGCTTCCTCAAGGCTCATGTGCGGCCCTATCGGGAGGCTCAACACCTCGCGGTGAATTGCTTCAGAGATTGGCAGAGTACCTTCTCTCAGACCCAGATTGGCATATGCCTGTTGACGATGCGGCGGGATCGGATAGTGAATCAAGGTTCCAATCCCACTGGCCTCAAGGTGCTTCTGCAAGTTATCGCGCTCAGGTGTCCGCACAACGAACAGATGCCAAGCAGGCATAGCCCAATCAGGGACGTAAGGAAGAATCAGGCCGGTATGCTTAAGCTGCTCAAGGTAAAAATTTGCTAGTGTATGCCTGCGATGATTCCACTCATCGAGATATTTCAGCTTTACCCTCAGTACGGCGGCCTGTATCGGGTCAAGGCGACTATTGTAACCCGCCAGCTCGTTGACGTACTTAACTTTAGAGCCATAGTTGCGTAGCAAAGCAACTTTCTCGGCGATCTCTGGGTTGTTCGTAGTAATAGCCCCCGCATCACCGAAAGCCCCCAGATTTTTGCCTGGAAAGAAGCTCCAAGCCACAGCGTCACCATGAGCACCAACATGACGCCCCTTATAGCGAGCGCCATGAGCCTGGGCAGCATCCTCTAGTACATACAATCCATGCTTACGGGCCAATTCCAAAATCGGATCGAGGTTAGCGGGTTGGCCGTATAGGTGCACCGGAAGGATGACCTTTGTTTGTGGAGTGAGTGCAGCCTCGATTCGAGAGGGATCAAGGTTATAAGTAGCAGGATCAGGCTCCACGGGGACGGGAGTAGCACCACTGTACGAAACTGCCAGCCAAGTAGCAATGTAAGTATTACTGGGGACAATCACCTCATCACCCGGCCCAACCCCCATTGCCCTAAGTGCCAAATGAAGTGCGTCCAATCCGTTCCCTACTCCCACACAATATTCGGCACCGACATACCTAGAATATTCAGTCTCAAATGCTTCGACTTCCGAGCCACCAATATACCAACCACTCTCTAGTACACGTCCCACTGCAGCATCTAGCTCAGCCTTAAGTTCGCGGTACGTGGCCCCCACGTCAAGAAAAGGTACTTTGGCTATCACATCTCACCACCTTCAGAAACTCGTTATAATCACGGATGTAGTCGTCAGGAGAGTAGAAGTCTGAGGCAAGCACGAGACAAACTGAACTTGAGGAAAAGTTGTCCAGCTCACGCCAGAGGTATGTGGGAATGTACAGTCCAAAGTATGATCGGTTCAAGTGAAACCGTTGTTTCATCAAACCATTGTCTACAATTACGTCAAAACTACCCGAGACCGCAATTATAAGTTGTGCAGTTTTAGTATTGGCATGACCTCCTCGGCTCTCACCACCTGGAACGTCATATAGGTAGTATACCCTCTTAATGTCGAAGGGTATGTGCTTGCTTTCTTCAATAAAAGTGAGGTTGCCTCTTGGATCCTCAACCTTTGGCAGATTGATAATTCTGGCTTGCTCGAGCTTCATTCCTCCTCCAAGTACCTCTTATGTTTTGCAGGCACCCCCATGACTACGGCCTTGGGCTCCACGCTTCGGCTTACGACAGCACCAGCACCTACTAAAGCCCCTTTCCCAATCGTTACTTTAGGAAGGATTACAGCACCAACCCCAATAGCGACGTTATCCCTAATAGTAGGCCCTACTACGTCGCTCTCTCGGTAATCTGCTGTCAACCCTATAGCGTTATCGTTAGCTGTGAGTACACCCCCTGAAATGAAGACGTTATCACCAATAATCATGTTGCCAGCCAACCAAGAGTGATCCATAATTTTCACACCGCTACCAATTCGAGTGTTGTAATTAACGGTAACGTACCTTCCGATAATCGTCTTACTTCCTATATATGTCTGTTCACGAATCGAGGCTCCATCTCCAATAAGACAGGACTCGCCAATTTCGAGGTCTAAATACAGTACGCAGTGTGGGCCTATGGACGAGCCTGCACCGATAATCAGACGGCGAGTAAAAATTGGCTTACGAGCCAAAACACCCGGGCTCTTAGGCTCTTTGCCGAGATAGGCGCCGGGGAAGACTTCCACGCCGTCTCCAAGCTCCACACCTGATTCGATCACAACGTGGGGATGAATCACAACGTTGTCTCCAATTCTTACATTGGATCGAATGACACAAAATTCGCCTATCTTGACGTTTTGACCTAGGTGAGCAGTTTGAATTACTGCCAACGGGCTGATTCCTTCACTCATGGTGTACCATCACAGGTGTTTGGCTCTGATAACCAACAAGGTAGTATATTTCTCCGGAGGTTGTTTATCCATGCCCTTCAGGTTTATACCCCAAACCATCCCCGAAGTCATCTTAGTCGAAGCCAGGGCTTTCCCCGACGAACGGGGCTTTTTTATGGAAACTTTCAAGCAGTCCGAGTTTGGTCGTGGGGGCATCCGGCGAAACTTTGTCCAGGATAACTTCTCCTATTCACATAAAGGCGCAGTGCGGGGCCTGCACTATCAGATGAACCCCTCGGCCCAGGGCAAGCTGGTAGCCTGCCTGAAGGGTGAGATTTACGACGTGGCGGTGGACATTCGCAAAGGCTCCCCTACCTACGGCCAGTGGGTGAGCGCCATCCTGAGCGCTGAGAACCGCCGCATGCTTTGGATTCCCGAGGGGTTTGCGCACGGCTTCCAAGCCCTGAGCGAGGGTGTAATGGTCTGGTACAAGGTGACCGCTGAATACAGCCCCCAGACCGAGCGGGGCATCCGCTGGGATGACCCCGCCCTGGGCATCAACTGGCCGCTTGCCCAGGAGGCCCTGCTCTCGCCCAAGGATGTGATTCTGCCCACCCTGGCCGAGCTGACCGAGGCCGATAACAATTTCGTTTACGAGGTAATGGCATGAACAAAATTTTGTTGACAGGGGCTGGGGGCTACATTGGCAGCGTGATGACTGAGTTGTTGCTCGAGGCTGGCTACCAGGTACGTGCGCTGGATCGGTACTTCTTTGGCCCGACCCTGAGCCGCCTGAAGGAAAACCCCAACCTGGAACTGGTCAAGGCCGATGTTCGGGACTTCGACCCCAGGCTACTGGAGGGCATCTGGGGGGTGATTGACCTGGCGGCTCTCTCCAACGACCCCGCCGGGGAGCTCGACCCCGAAACGACCCTAGCCATTAACCACCGTGGGCGGGCCCGCGTGGCCCAACTGGCCAAGGAGCGCGGCGTGGAGCGCTATGTACTGGCCTCTTCGTGCAGCATCTATGGGTTCCAGGACGGCATCCTGGACGAGACCGCCCCCACCAACCCACTCACCACCTACGCCGAAGCCAACCTGAAGGCTGAGCAGTCTAACCTGCCCCTGGCTGACGACACCTTCTGCGTGACGGCGCTGCGCCAGGCCACCGTGTACGGCCTCTCACCCCGAATGCGCTTTGACCTGGCCATCAACGGGATGACCCTGGGGCTGTGGCGCGACGGGAAGATCCCCCTCCTGCGCGACGGTACCCAGTGGCGGCCTTTTGTGCACGTGCGGGACACCTCGAGGGCCTTCCTGATGGTGCTGGAAGCCCCTAAGGAGAAGGTAAACGGTCAGATTTTTAACGTGGGTGCCGACGAGCAGAACTACCAGATTATGCCGCTGGCCCAACAGGTGGCCGAGGCCCTGGGCAAGCCCTTTGCCTTCGAATGGTATGGGCTACCCGACCACCGCTCGTACCAGGTCAGCTTCGCCAAGATCAAAAACACCCTGGGCTATGCTCCCAGGTTTACCCCCGCTGATGCGGCGCGGGAGATTGCGGCGGCCCTCGAGGCCGGGACGGTGGTGCCCGACGACCGCACCATCACACTCAAGTGGTACAAGAATCTGATGGAGTGGCAGAAAATTATCCACGAGGTGGAGCTGGATGGGCGCATCCTCTAGGGTGGCGGTCATCGGGGCCCGTGGGCAGCTCGGTAGCGATCTGGTGCGGGTGCTCTCCGAGCATTACGAGGTGGTGGGGTTGACCCACGAGGAGCTCGAGGTCAGCGACTCAGCCTCGGTAGAACGAGCGCTGGGCGGCCAGGCCTGGGCGGCCATCATCAACACTGCCGCCTTGCACAAGGTGGAGACCTGCGAGGCCGAGCCGGCGCGCTCCTTTCAGGTCAACGCCCTGGGAGCTTTGCACGGAGCGCGGATAGCCAAGACCACCGGGGCCAAATATGTGTTCATCAGCACCGATTACGTTTTTGATGGGGCTAAGGGAGCTCCTTACCTCGAGTCCGACTCCCCCAACCCCCTCAATGTCTACGGGGCATCCAAGGTGGCAGGGGAACACCTCTGCCGCATCGCTCTGGAAAACACCCTGGTGCTGCGGATTTCCAGCGTCTTTGGAAAAGCTGGCGCAAGCGGCAAGGGGGGTAACTTCATCGAAACCATTTTGCAAAAAGCCCGATCCGGAGGGCCCTTACGGGTGGTGGCCGACCAGTTCATGAGCCCCAGTTATACCCTGGACGTGGCGCAGCTTTTATTGAAATTGCTGCAACAAGACGTGCGCGGCATCGTACACGGGGCCAACCTGGGGGTCTGCTCCTGGCATTCTTTTGCACAGGAGGCGGTTCGGCTGTGCGGGCTGGAGGTTCCGGTGGAGCCCATACCCGCAAGCACCTTTCCCTCGCCTGTCAAGCGCCCCGCCTACTCTGCCCTGGGAAGCGAGCGGCTTTCCGCCCTGGGTCTAAAGACCCGCCCCTGGACAGAAGCCCTGCGGGATTATCTGCGGGAAAAGGGATATATTGCCTAGGAATGCACGACCTCTCCATTGTGGTGGTGAGCCACAACGCCCGGGCAGTGCTACTAGAATGCTTGGGTCGGCTGGCACAACACTACCCCCAAGCCGAGGTAATCGTGGTGGACTCGGGCTCGAGCGACGGCAGCGCCGAGGCCGTAGAGGTTCAATTTCCCCAATACCAGCTGATTCGTACCGAAAATCGAGGCTACCCTGCTGCGGTCAACCAGGGCCTAGCAAGAACCACCCGGCCCTACCTGGTGCAGATGAACAGCGACGTGTATCTCCAGGCGGGCGACCTCGAGGCCCTGCTCCAAGCAGCCCAGGCCCACGCCAGAACCGCGTTGGTGGGGCCTACCCTTATCACCCCTGAGGGGCATTACCAGTCCTTTGGCCCCTTGTACGCTTTCAACTACTGGAATCTGTACAAACCCCGTGCAGTAGCCTGGATTTCAGGAGCGCTGACCCTGATGCCCCGCGCGGCTTACGAGGCCATCGGCGGGATGGACGAGCGGTTTTTCTTTTACAACGATGACCTCGAGTGGTGTACCCGCGCCCGCCGCAAGGGCTGGCAGGTCTTGCTGGTGCCGCGGAGGGTGCTACACCTCGGTGGTAGTTCCACCCCCAGCAACCCCCGCTTTCTGGCCGAAGGCTACCGGGGGGGGCTGCTGTATACCCGCGAATACTACCCCGCCCTGCACGGCCTGCACAAAAAAGCCGTCTGGCTCGAGGCCCATTTGCGTATCTGGCTCGACCCCAACCCCGCCCGCAAGGCAAGCTACAGCCTGATATTGAACAAGATAAACGAAGGCAGTTTGGGCATTCCTTTCCTACCCTAACCACACAGGTAGCGCCTCCCAGGGCTCATCCGTGGGCTTCGTGGGCTGCTCGTAGCGCAACAGGGTGCCCCGGAGGCGCTTTCGCACCTCCTCGCCCCGGTATGGGCGAATTTCCAGCACCAGCCGGCCCCGGTCGCTCAAAATCAGGGGCTCGCCCGTAGCCTCTACCCGGCGCAAAAGCTCGAGGGCATGGGCTTTGAAATAGCTTTTGGAAACTTTTATGTCTAGGGCCATAGTACATGGTCATTTTGGGGAGAGCAAGGCAGGTCACTTTGGGCCAAGATACGTCCGGTAAAGGCTCGAGCCAAGAGTTACAACCTTACCCGGCTGCGATCCCCTAACACAAGCTGCAGCGTGTGGCGCCTCGTGTTCCCCTTGCCATCCACCACCACCCCCTGCCCCAGAATGCTGCTGTCCAGGCGATAGGGCAGCGCATAGACCTGGGCATCGTCCATCAGGATGGAGTACTCGACCTCGCTGGCCATCAGTTTGGCGTTCTTTCCAATAGCGGTGTAGGGGCCCACATAGCCATCCTCAATAAGGGCTCCTGGCCCAATATAGGCCGGGCCGCGCACCGTGCTGCGCACAATTTTGGCTCCTGGCTCCACCACCACTTCCCCAATCACTTCGGCCTCGAGCAGCTCGCCCTCCACCCGCCGCACGACCTGGGAAAGGGCCAGCCGGTTGGCATCCAGCAGGTCTTCGGGCTTGCCAGTATCTTTCCACCAGCCCCGCACCTGGTGGGCCACGACCCTCTGACCCCCATCCACCAGGCCCTGGATGGCCTCGGTAATCTCGTACTCGCCGCGCCCGGAGGGCTTCAGGCGGTTGATAATGGCATGAATGGCCGGGCTAAACAGATACACCCCCACCAATGCCAGGTTTGAGGGGGGATCCTGGGGTTTCTCCAGAAGGCGAACCACCTGACCGGCCTGGTTCAGCACCGCCACCCCAAAGGCCCGGGGGTCTTCCACCGGGGTGAGCAGCACAATGGCTTCCGGGCGGGTCTGGCGGTACTCGGCCACCAGGTGCTTGATGCCGCCCGAAAGCAGGTTGTCACCCAGGTAGAGCACAAAGGGGCTGTCGCCCAGGAACGGCTGGGCCGTCTTGACGGCATGGGCGATGCCCAGGGGGGCCTCCTGCACAATGTAGGTGAGGCGCACGCCCCAGCTCGAGCCGTCGCCCAGGGCAGCCCGCACCTCGTCGCCAGTTTCGGGGCTCAGAATCACGCCGATGTCGGTAATCCCGGCGGCCACCAGGTCTTCCAGGGCGTAAAAAAGGTTGGGCTTGCCCGCAATGGGAATCAGTTGCTTGGCGCGGGTGTGGGTCAGGGGGCGCAAACGTGTGCCCTTGCCGCCCGAGAGTACCAGTCCTTTGAGTTCCATAGCGGTGTACAGTGTATAAGATTTGTTGTGACCCACTGGGCTGTTTTGGTTCAAAATAGCCCAAAAATGGCCTAGAGAGCAAGGAAAAACGATGGTGTAGAATACATCGCGTGGCGTACAGCAACTACCCGCGTTTGCGTAACTACCTGCCCTGCGTTGAGCGCTAATCATCAAGTCGGGTTTCTTGGAGGGTTTCATCATGATCCAGTCCAAAAACGACTACAGCTCCATCCTAGCCCTGCAATCACCGCCCACTTTTACGGTTTTTGGCCAGCCCACGGCGGGCCTCGAGGCCCTGTCCCAGGAGCTTCCCACCGTGTTGCAGGCCCAGGGCTATCGGTTTGAGTCTGAACCCGATAGCCCTCGAGCCGTCCTGAACTTTATCCGGGCCGAGAAACCCATCCCCTACCGGCGCAAGGCCCAGGGAACCATGGTGATTTCCTTTCTCGAGCTGCCCCAGATGCCCGCCGACCCCATCGCCTCGCTGTATGGGTATCTGGTCAGGGCCCTGTCCAACATGCTGGTGGTCTATGTACCGGGGCAGGGGGCTTATTTCCTGACCCTGGAGCTCGGCCAGTACCACGAACCCGAAGGCCCAGGCTTTGCCGAGCGGCTTGCGGAGCGCATTCACCCCATTGCCTCCTCAGTGCTGGTGGTTAACAACCTGTTTGAACCCGACCTCGAGCCCGAGCTCTGGCAAGGCGACGCCCTGACCGAGAGCCTGAGCGCCGCCGGGCGCAAACTGGCCGAGTGGGACTTGCTACCCACCGCCTTCCCCATCGAAGAAATCCTGCCCCCCGAAGACTTCCGCCACGTCAAGCGGCTCTATGGCATCGGGGGGCTCTCGTATGGCAACCTCTCGGTACGCAAGGATGAAAAGCGCTTCTGGATGTCGGCCAGCGGGGTGGACAAAGCCAACCTGCGGGAGGTAGGGCGCGACATCCTGATGGTCACCGACTACGACGCAGAACAAAACGCCATGCGCCTCTCGGTGCCCCCGCACGTCGAGCCCCGCCGGGTGAGTGTGGACGCCATCGAGCACTGGATGATCTACCGCGAACACCCCCAGGTGGGGGCCATCCTGCACGTTCACGCCTGGATGGAAAACATCAGCTCGACCCAGTTCAACTACCCGTGCGGCACCTACCAACTGGCCGATGCGGTGGCCGAAAAAGTGCGCCAGGCCCCCGACCCCAGCCGGGCCGTGGTGGGGCTCAAGAACCACGGCCTGACCATCACCGGCCATAGCCTGCCGGAAATCCTGGAGCGCATCGAGGGCCGCCTCCTGCGCCAGGTGCCGATGTCCTAGCAGGGTTGCTGAACCGCATCCTCGCGTGGCCGATTAAGGGCCTCGCCCTATACCCTCCCCTGCTGCCCTCCCTACGTGGTAGGGAGGGGGCCCAAAGGCCATTACTCGTGGAAATTTGGAAGTGCATTGGTGTCTCTAAAACTGTGTACTTCGGAGTTTCCCTAACCGCTCAACAAACTGTCAAAAACCAGAACCAAGTCCCATGCTTGCGCTTGACCCCAGACCTGCAACCTCTACTCAAAGCTTGCAAATTCATCCGCCGGACTCTCCCCCATTCGGAGCCGTAAGCGCTTAGCCCGCTCCAGTAATGGCTCGGCTTTGCCGGCGAGCTGGGCCTGGAACTCGAGCGCCACCACCTTGCCGGGGGTGAAGGCCCGACCATCGGGGTTGGGGAACAGGCTGTTGAGCAGGTCAAAGTCTTGGTCTGAGCGCCAGCCCGCCTCTTTTTTGAGCTGATCCAGGTAGCCCCACTGGAAGCGCTCCTCGCTCAGTTGTCCACTGAGGAAGCGATCCAGTAGATCCCTGTACACATGCAACCCGGCCACAGCAGGGTTTCGCACCGGCTTGCCGATGTGAACCGGGAGCGACTGAAGCAGAAGGGGCTCCAGGTGGTCGGGGTTGATTTTCCAGTTATCCAGGTCGAAGAGGGGCCGGGCCTGTCGGAAGAGGATCAACTGCGGGCTGTGGTGCTGGATGCCGGTGCGGGCCTCCACATGGTTGGAAGCCGGGCGGTCTTCGGGAATGCGGATGATGCCTATGGCCACGTCCGGGCGGGGCTCGAGGTACTTCTGGACGTACTGCATGGCCTCCAAAGTCTTGTCGGTGGTGCTGGCCTTGAAAATCGCCGCGAGTTCGTGGCGCTCGAGAAAGACATCTACGTCCTCAGGGGTTTTGAGGGGGAAAACGCGTTCGCGCAGGCTCATGGTGCTACCAAGATATGCACTTTTGGGCCAAACCTTCGTGGGATACGTCGCGGTTTGCCGGATGAACGGTGCCGGTACCTGGTATATGTGGGAATCGCCCTGCCTGGGCTCGAGGCTTTCCACTTTTACCCAAGTGTGACCGATAACAAAGGTGATTCTCATTCATTGCGATACCCTGGACTTTGGAATGGAACGACTTCCTGCATCACGGCCCCTGCCCATACTGCCCATACTGCTGGCTTTGCTGCTGCTCACGGGCGCACTGGCGGGCTCCTATTTTGTCTTCCCTGGCTTCAAAGAGCGCATTGATGGGGCGTATGGTTTGCTCTCCAGCGGGAACCCGCAGGCCCTCCAGGCCTGGGTGGCCGGGCTGGGCTTCTGGGGCCCCCTGAGCATCATCGGTCTGATGATTGCCCAGACCCTGGTCTCGGTGGTGCCCATGACCCTGGTGATGCTGATCTCGGTGCTGGCCTTTGGGCCGGTGGTGGGGGGTGTGCTGGGCTGGGTTGGGGCCATCATTGCCGCCATGCTGGGCTACAGCCTGGCCAGGCTGCTGGGGCCAGTGGTGGTGGATCGCTTTGTCAGCGAGAAAATTCGCCTGAAGGTGGAAGAACAGGTCGAGCGCTACGGCCCCTGGGCCATCATTGCGCTGCGGCTATCGTTTGTGGTACCCACCGACAGCGTGAACTTTGTGGCGGGGCTGGTGCGGATGCACCCCCTCAAGTTCTTGCTGGCAACCTCGGTGGGGGCCGCCCCGGTGGCGGTGGTGGTGGCCTGGCTGGGCGCCGATTTCTCCCGCCTGGGGCCTTTTTTGCTGGTGGCAACCATTGTGGGCCTCGCGGCCCTGGGTGGCTGGATCCTCTACGACCAGTCCCGCCTGCGCAGACAAACCAACCCCGGCGAGCGCGAGTCAGCCTGACGCGGCCATCAGGGCTTCCATCCCCTCCACCGCCCCCATCCTGAGGGTACAGTCGGCCCAGCTCGAGAGCGGGGTGGGGTCGGGGTTTATTTCAATCAGATAGGCCCCATTCAGGCTGGCCAACCGACCCAGGCTGGCCGCAGGTTCTACCTCGGCGCTGGTGCCCACCACCAGGGCCACCTCGGCCTGGGCAAAGGCTTGCTCGGCTTGCTCGAAAGCCCCCATCGGTAACATCTCGCCAAACCAGACCACGTCCGGACGGCCCCGACCCCCACAACCAGGGCAGTACGGCGGCGGAACGAACTGGGCTGGGTCGGGCAGGGGGAATCGCTCTCCACACCGCTCACAGCGGCCCCTGGCGATGTTGCCATGCAGCTCGACCAGGCGGGTCGAACCGGCCCGGCTGTGCAGGCTATCCACGTTTTGCGTTGCCAGCAAAAAGCCCTCCCCTACACGCTTTTCCAGTTCTGCCAGCAGGGTGTGGGCCCGGTTGGGCTGGGCCTGCATCACGTTCTTGTAACGCCAGGCATACCACTCCCAGACCTTTTGGGGGTTGCGGGCATAGGCGCTGGGGGTGGCGTATTCCTCGAGGTCAAAGTCCTTCCACAGCCCCGCCGCATCGCGGAAGGTAGGAATGCCAGAGGGCTTGGAGATGCCCGCCCCGGTCAACACCGCGACCCGCCGAGCGCGGGCCAGACGCGCCTGGGCAGTGTTCAGGTTGCTCATGCTTCCAGTGTACGCTGGGGCCCCAGACTTCATAGAATAGGCTTGGGTTGCAGGAGCGCAACCGGGCGCCTGCTTTTTGGGCCCTCGCCCCTGACTCCTCGGCTCTCGAGCTTTTCCTATGCGACTTTTTACCGCTCAAGCCATGCGCGAGGCCGACCAGAAGGCCGTGGCGCTCGGCTATCCGAGTCTGATACTGATGGATGCCGCCGGGCGGCGAACGGCCAAGCGGCTGTTGCAGCATTTCGAGGGTCGCAAAATTGTGGTGTTGTGCGGCAAGGGCAACAACGGAGGAGACGGTCTGGTGGCCGCCCGCTGGCTGGCCCACTGGGGGCACGAGGTCGCGGTGTACGCCGCTGAGGGCCAGGAAGGCGACGCCGCCACGGCCCGGCAAGCGCTGCGGGCCCACGGCCTGGAAATCGAGGCGCTTTCGGCCTGGAAACCCGAAGCCCATAGCGTGGTGCTGGATGCGCTGTTTGGTACCGGCTTGCGGGGGCCACTGGAAGGTTTTTATGCCGAGCTAGTGGAAAGAATTAACCAATCCGGACTGCCCGTAGTGGCAGTGGACATGCCCTCGGGGCTGCCCTACGAGCCGCACGTCCGCGCCGACCTGACCGTGGCGCTGGCGGGCCTGAAAAACGAACACCTGTTTTATCCGCACCGGGCCGCTTGCGGGCGCATCCTGCTGGACTCGATTGGCATGCCCCCCAAAGCCCTGGAGAACCCCCAGCTCCCCGAACTACTGTGCCGCGAGACCTTGCGCCCTTTGCTACCGGTTCGCCCGGGTAACGCGCACAAAGGCTCGGTGGGGCGGGTGCTGGTGGTGGGGGGGTATCGAAGCTATACGGGTGCGCCCAGCCTGGCGGCCCTGGGGGCGTACCGAACCGGAGCCGGATTGGTCACGGTAGCTTACCCTGCCGACTGCGACGTACAGCCCCCTCTGGAAGCGGTGCGGCTTCCTTTGTTCGAGTGGAACACCGCCAACCTGCAAATGGCCCGGGCCGAGGCGGTGGCGGTAGGGATGGGGGCCGGAGAAGGGGGGATGGAGGCGGCCCTGGCTGCGTTGGGCCTGGCCCGCCCTACCGTACTCGACGCCGACGCTCTGCACGAGCGGGTGCTGCAAGCCTATGCCCAGGCAGGGCTTCCCACCATCATCACCCCCCACCCCGGCGAGGCCAGCCGACTGCTGGGGTTTTCTGCCGAGCAAATTACCCGCTTTCCCCTCGAGGCCGCCCAGAGCCTGGCCCAGCGCTATCCGGGCCTGGTGGTGGTGCTGAAGGGAGGCCCCACCGTGCTGGCCTGGATGCCACCCGATGCATCGGAGGCCAGGCTGGCGGTCAACAACACCGGCAACCCCCAGATGGCCACCGGCGGGATGGGCGATGTGCTGGCAGGGGTGATGGCTGCCCTTCTGGCCGCAGGCGTATCGGCCTGGGATGCTGCCCGCCTGGGGGTGTACCTGCACGGCCTGGCCGGGGATCGAACCCGCAAAACAGGTCTTCTGGCCCACGAAGTAGCCGAGGCTCTACCCGAAGCAATAGAACAGTTGCGCCGGGGTCTGGTCAAGGACTTTTGGGAGCCGGGGTGTGATACCAACTTTCGTAGACAGTGGTCTTTGAAGATCGATCCTTAGCCCCCTCATCCGGCGACACCCCAAGTGCAAGCAATGGCATGACTGTAACCATTTGGTTGTATCGCAGACCGGGTGTCGCCACCTTCTCCCGCCCAGGGGAGAAGGCAAGAGGTTCATTTGGGCTCTGTATGACGAGCACCCAGCAACAGCACACTCATCGCCAGCATCCACAGAACGTCGTAGGCCACGATAGACCACTGCGCCGGGGGAGCGCCGCCCAGCACATAGACCACTCGAGCCAGGCTACCCAACACCAGCGCCCAAACCACCCCCTGCAGGTATCGCCCTATACGCCCCCCGGCCAGTACAGGGGTTTGCTGGACAAACAGGAGGGTCAGGTAAAACGCAACCCCTGCATAAATCAGCTCGACCACGTTCAGGGGTCGAATTAGCGTGGTGAGACCTGCAAGCAACACCCCCCCCAGTACCGCCACCAGCACCAATCGCTGCGAAAAACCCAGCAGATACAACCCTTGGCGCTCCATGCTGATGGGCAAAAGCGTTCCCATAACCAAAAAGAAGGCCACCCCCATCAGGTAAATGCCCTCTCGAGCCGCCTGGGTGCTGATACCGGTGGCCACGTTGTAGGTAAACAGGAGATCTCCCAGTCCCAAGAAGAGCATCCCAACCGCCAGACCCCCCAGGGCCCGCCGCAAAATGGCAGGAGAACGAGCCGTCACGTACCAGAGCGCATAGGCTCCCACAAAGTTCGAAAGGCTAACAGCCAGGCTCCGCACGAAAGAATCGGTGAGCAACCCCCCCAGCCACACCAGCCAGAGCAAACCCAGCAGTCCCGTAATCACCATGAACCTGGTTATCATACGACCTCGGTGAAGCCTCCAGGTCAAGAAAGGCATCCAGCGACTTTGTGATGGGGTTATCAAATAGCCCTGTGTCCTTTGGCCTAATCCGGTTGCACCCTCTAGTCCAAAACCCCCTGAACCCCTTTCCTTCTCCCCTTGTGGGAGAAGGTGGCGACACCCTGTCAGCAGCAAGTAGGAACGACGTTGATGAGGTAATAGCAGCGTCTGGGGTGTCGCCGGTTGAGGGGTTGGGAAGAACCTCCTTATGAGTACTTTTGACCTGAGTTTGGCATTAGAGCGTTGGGCGGAGCAGTCGATCAAAAAGGGTGGCCGCGTTGGGCTCGAGGCTTTCGCTCATCCAGCGGCGCAGGGCTTTCTCCAGGGCAGCGGGGTCATCGGTGGTATGGATATTTCGCAGGCGCTCGAGGGCCAGCGGTGCGCCGCGCCCCATATATTCCCTGAGCACTTCCTGGGCCGCGTTCCAGACCACGTTCAGGCGAATGGCTCTTTGCTCCTGGTCTTCTTGCCGGGCCAGCTCGAGCAAATCGGGGGGCGCTTTGCTGGGGGCCTGCACCAGGTGTAGGTAGCCCTCGCGGAACTGGGCGGGCAGCTCTCCACCAAAAAGATGCTTTCCCCGCGCCAAAAACCAGGCCCGCCCCACCAGGCCATCCTCGAGCACCAGGGCACCGGTAAACTGCTCCTGCACCAGCGAATCCACCAGATCTGCTACCACCACACTGCTCGCGGCCACCGCAGTTATGCGCAATAGCCCCTGGGTAAGGGCCACCACCGGGGGCAGGTCGTCGGGTTGCAGCCGGTAAAGCGAGAGCGTACCCTGACCCAATTCACGCTGCAAAGCCCGGTAGGCCACGGTGCCGGAAAGGTGGCCGTAGGTGGTCTGTCGCCAGGCCTCCAAAAGCCGCCCCCGGTAAAACGCCAGCCAGCCCCGCTCCTCACCCGGAAAACGGGCCAGCGCGTAGCCGCAGAAGCTGTCTTCCCGCAGCCGCTCGACCAGTTCAGGCGTTAGCAAGCCGCCCGGCACGTTTTCGGCCAGGGGGTCTTGCTGGGGCAGAAAGCTCAGCAAGTAGCCCATCAGCGCAGGCGAGAGGCGCTCGAGCAAACCCCGGTTCTCGCTCACAGCTTCCCCTGCCCCGATGCCCGTCCCGCCGAAAGCGGACGCAGCCTCCGTAGGTTTGAGGCGCGATGCCTAAAAAGCGCTTCAATCCGCATACCGAAATTCAAGGCATTTCCTTGCTGATCGGGCCTCAAACCCGCCATACCCTGCTACCGATCCTCATGCCCTGGCCTCGAGGCCATTCTTAGACTCGCCACCAGGCACAAGCAATGGGTAAAGGGCTTTCGCATCCACAATAAGCTAATGGGCAGTGTACCATGTCAGCCGTCTGGATTATGGCTTGGCAGGCTCCGATTAGGGGAAGTCTCCTTCGTAGTTTTTGAGCACTTCCCGAGAAGGTCTGGGGTTATGATGACATGAACCGCTTCTGGCGGGAGAGCTATGTCCGACGAAGCCCTTTACGTTCAAGTTCCGGCCACCCTGGCCAATCTGGGTTCTGGCTTCGATGCGCTGGGGGTCGCCCTTGATCTGTACCTCGAGGTCAGCGCCTCGCCAGCATCCACCGATCAGTTGCACTACACCGGCCAGGGGCATGTACCCAATACCCCCGACAACCTGATCCACCAGGGTTACCGGGCCGCCTGGCAAGCCCTGGGCGATGCCAATCCGCCCCCCCTGGCCATCCAGGCTCACAACCCCATCCCGCTGGCCCGTGGGATGGGCAGCAGCTCGGCGGCTCTGGTCGCCGGGGCTGCGCTGGCCGACCTGCTCTCGGGGCATCGGCTCGGCAAAGAGGGCATATTTGCGGTCACCGCCGCCCTGGAAGGCCACCCCGACAATGTAGCGCCTGCGGTGTACGGGGGCTTTGTGGCGGCTCTGGCCGACCCCCCTCTGGCCCTGCCCCTGCCCACCCCTAAAGGGCTGGTGTTCGTCTTGGGAGTTCCCCCTTACGAAGTGCCCACCCCCCTGGCCAGAGCAGCGCTACCCCAAACCATTCCCCTTGCCGATGCGGTCTATAACCTGGCTCGCAGCGCACTCTGGCCGGCAGCCCTTTACTCGGGGCGTCTGGTGGCCTTGCGGGAAGCGGCAAAGGATCGCCTGCACCAGCCCTACCGGGCACACCTGATGCCGGGCCTCGAGGCGGCGCTTGAACGGGTTTATGCGGCGGGTGCGCTGGCCGCTTTTGTGGGAGGGGCTGGCCCAACCCTGGCTGCACTGACCGAGGTTCACCATACCGAGGCCATTCGCAGAGCCATGCAAGACTATGTGGGGCAGGGCTCCACCCTGGTGCTGGGGCCAGGAGAGGGTTTGCGGTGGAAGGCAGTTTCAGTACCATCCCGCTGAGCGATGTTCTGGAGATGATCCACGCCAACCGTGGAACCGGGGTTTTGCACCTGGAAAGTGGCAAACTCCCCCTGCATTTGCACTTTGAGGAGGGCGAGGTAGTTGCGGGGGGCATTCTGGACTGGGAGGGCTTCGAGGCCATCTCGACCTTTCCGCTACACCCCGAGCAAGGGCGCTTTAAGTTTGAAGCCGGGGCAGTACAGGGTGTTCCGCTAATGCCCTTCAAGGCATTCATGGGAGAGTGGGCCCGCCTGAACGACCAGTGGACCCGCTTTCGCAGTGTGATGGACTCCCCCAGCCGGGTTCTGGAAACCCCCCGAGCGGTAGAGCCCTATGCGGTCTTTGTGGGGGGCAAAAGTGTGCGTGCGGCGGCCAAAAGCTGGGGGGTTCCCCTCATTATCGCTGCCGAGCGGGCCTGGCGCGGGCTCCGGGAGGGCGACCTGACCAAACTGCGTAAATACGCCTGGTTCGCCCTGCGTATCCGCCACCCTTCAGCCCGCCGTACCCAGGCAGGCATCCGCGACCCCAGGGATATGACCGTGCTGCTGGATGGAAGCCGTAACCTGGGGGAGCTCATACACGCTGGCCTGCCCATTGCCAAAGTCCGCCATTATCTGATTGAGCGGATCGGCAGTGGCGAGCTGCAAGCGCCCGGCAGGGGCTGGATTCTGCGCGACTTGCTGTGGGAACTCGAGGCCGAGCAAAACCCACAGAAATAGAGCATAAGGTGCTGGATCGGTACACTTGAAGTTGTCATTCTACGAGGCTGCTGAAAGCCTAAAGCCGAAGGCCGAAAGCGTCCTGGCTGATGAAACGAGACCTATCTCAAGCCAAGCAACCATCCAAAAACCCTGCCAGTCTGTCCAATGGCTATCGGCTGTGGGCGATTTGCTACCAGCTGTGGGCTCCGGATAAACATGCTCCGCCTTTAGCTCTGGTATACCATGCCCTACAATAGCCCTTGTGAGTGTGAGCGCACCGCGTGACTTCTTTGCCGAGCAAGGCATCGAACCCCTGACCGCCCAGGGCTACCAGCGGGCGGCCCGTGCAGAGGCTTTCCCGTATCTGAAAGCCCTTTCGGAGCGGGTGCTGGTCTACGACGGGGCCATGGGCACCGAAATTTTCAAGTACAACCTGAGCGACGCGGATTATGGGGGCGAGCAGTATAGCGGCTGTCCTGAAATTTTGAACCGCACCCGCCCGGATGTGATCGAGACGATTCACCGCAGCTACCTCGAGGCGGGCGCAGACGTTATAGAGACCAACACTTTTGGCTGTCTGCCACACGTGCTTTCCGAGTACGGCCTGGAGGCCGAGGCCGAAGACCTGGCCTTTGCCGCCGCCCAGATTGCACGGAAGGCCGCCCAGGCGTACTCGAGCGCAAGACGAGGGCTTCACAGTGTGCCAAGTCCCCACCCTCAAGCAGTGGGCTCGCGCCTCTCGGCCTCGAGCGAAAAGCCCCGCTTTGTGGCTGGGGCCTTGGGGCCCGGCACCAAGCTCATCTCGCTGGGGCAGATTGGCTGGAAGGAGCTTTTTGCCTCGTACCGCACCGGGGCCAGGGGGTTGCTGCGCGGCGGGGTAGACCTGCTTCTGATTGAAACCTGCCAGGACATCCTGCAGGTGCGCTGTGCGGTGCTGGCCGCCCGGCAGGCCATGCAGGACGCAGAGCGGGAGGTGCCCCTGCAGGTGCAGGTCACCATCGAGGCCACCGGCACCATGCTGGTCGGCACCGACGACAGCGCCGCCCTGGCCGTGCTGGAGAGCCTGCCGGTAGATGTGGTGGGCATCAACTGCGCCGTGGGCCCCGACCTGATGGACTCGCACATCCGCCATTTCTGCCAGCACAGCACCCGCTGGGTGAGCTGCCTGCCCAATGCGGGCCTGCCCCGCAACGAGGGAGGCAAGGCGGTATTCGACCTCACCCCCGCCGAGCTGGCCCGCTGGCAGCTCAAGTTTGTGCAGGAGTACGGCCTGAACGTGGTGGGCGGTTGCTGCGGCACCGGGCCGGAGCATATTGGGGTGCTGGCCCAGGCCGTCCGGGGTCTGGCGTCCAGGGCCGAGCGCAGCCCGAACGCACTCCTAACCCCAGCCTCCCGACCCAGCGGGCAGGTAGCCAGCCTCTACCAGAGCGTCCCGCTCAGACAGGACACCGGCATTTTGATTGTGGGGGAGCGAACCAACGCCACGGGGAGCAAGAAGTTCCGCGAGCTGCTGTTTGCCGGCGACTTCGACGGCATGAGCGAGCTGGCCGCAGAGCAGGTGGCCGAAGGCGCTCACGTGCTGGATGTATCGGTGGCCTGGACCGGGCGCGACGAGGTGCGGGACATGCGCGAGGTGCTGAGGCGCTTTGCTACCAGCGTGCCCATTCCCATCATGATTGACTCCACCCAGCCCGAGGTGATGGAGGAAGCCCTGCTGCACCTGGGCGGGCGGGCCATATTGAACTCGGTGAACCTCGAGGATGGCCTGGAAAAGTTCGACCGGGTGGCGGCCCTGGCCAAACGCCACGGGGCCGCGCTGGTGGCCCTGACCATAGACGAGGACAAAGAAGCCGGCATGGCCAAGACGGTCGAACGCAAGGTGGAGATTGCCCTCCGCATGTACGAGCGCCTTACCCAGGTACACGGCATTATGGGGGAGGCCATCCTCTTTGACCTGCTCACCTTTCCCATCACCCAGGGCGACGAGGACACCCGCAAGCTGGCCCTGTGGACCATCGAGGGCATCCGCCGGTTGCGCCAACAGCTACCCGAGGTGGGCTTCATTCTGGGCATCTCCAACGTTTCCTTCGGGCTCTCGCCGCAGGCTCGGGTGGTGCTCAACTCGGTCTTTCTGGACGAGTGCATCCAGGCGGGCTTGACGGCAGCGATTCTGAATGCCGGTAAAATTCTGCCCATCAACCAGATTCCCCAGGAACAGTACCAGCTTGCCCTGGATCTGATCTACGACCGGCGGCAGTTCGGGCCGGACGGCGAGGTGACCCACGACCCCCTGTTTGCCTTTGTGGACTACTTCGCCAAGAACAAGGTGGACAAGGCCCTGGCCCGCGACCCCCTGGCCGGGCTCCCCCTCGAGGAGCGTCTGCAAAAACGCATCATCGAGGGACGCAAGGTGGGCCTCGAGGCCGACCTCGATCTGGCCCTGACCCAGTACACCCCCGTCGAAATCATCAACAAAATTCTGCTGGAGGGCATGAAGGTGGTGGGCGACCTGTTCGGCGCAGGCAAAATGCAACTGCCCTTCGTGCTGCAAGCCGCCGAGACCATGAAGGCCGCGGTGCGCTACCTCGAGCCCCGCATGGAAAAGCTCGAGGGCGTCCACAAGGGCACCATGGTACTTGCCACGGTGAAGGGCGATGTGCACGACATCGGCAAGAACCTGGTAGATATCATCCTCTCCAACAACGGCTACAAGGTGGTCAACCTGGGCATCAAAAAGCCCATCGAGGAAATTCTGGCGGCGGTGGAAGAACACCAGCCCGACGCCGTGGGCATGAGCGGGCTGCTGGTCAAGAGCACCGTGGTGATGAAGGAAAACCTGGAATACATGGCGGCCCGCAACATCGGGCTGCCGGTGGTGCTGGGCGGGGCGGCGCTCAACCGGCATTATGTGGAAAACGACCTGCGCCAGACCTACACCACCGGCCCGGTTTTCTACGCTTCCGATGCCTTCGATGGGCTCCAGATTATGGAGGAGCTGACCGGCCATGCCCCGCCCCGCCTCACCAGCCGTGAAGTAAGCGGCCACAAGTACAAGACTGCTTACGAGATTTTGCAGGAGAAGCTGATGGCCGGTTCAGCGTACATCCCCTCCAACATCCCACCGGCTCCCCGCATCCCCCGGCCCCCCTTCTGGGGACGGCGGGTGGTGGATCAGGGCGAGCTCGAGATCGGGGTCATCTCCCGCTACGTCAACAAGAACGCCCTCTTTCGGGGGCAGTGGGGCTTCCGCAAGGGCGAGATGAGCCAGCCGGAATACGAGGCCTACCTCGAGCGCCTGGCCGAGCCGATGTTCGAGGATATGGTGCTCCAGGCCATGGGCGAGGGTTGGCTCGAGCCCGCCGTGGTCTATGGCTACTGGCCGGTGGCCTCGGACAAAAACGACCTGATCGTCTTCGACCCAACCTCTGGAGCTGAGCTCTTCCGCTTCAACTTCCCCCGCCAGATGGGCGCGGGCTCCCGCCACCTGTGCATTGCCGACTTCTTCCGCCCCCGCCATGCCGAACCCCTGGGCGATGAAAGGGCGTGGTTTCCCCCCGCGGCCTGGGATAACGGGGCCAGAGACGTACTGGCCGCCCAGGTGGTCACGATGGGGCGCAGGGTCTCGCAGGTGGCCCAGGAGCTGTTTCAGTCCGATGCCTACCAGGATTATCTGTACCTGCACGGCTTCTCGGTGGAGATGGCCGAAGCCCTGGCCGAGTACTGGCACAAGCGCATCCGCCAGCAGTTGGACATTGCCCAGGACGACGCCACCAGCCTGGAAGAGCTCTTCCGACAGGGCTACCAGGGCAGCCGCTACAGCTTTGGCTACCCGGCCTGCCCCCGGCTGGAGGATCAGAAACACCTTCAGGATTTGCTCCAGTGGCAGGAAATTGGGGTCGAACTCAGCGAGGAGTACCAGCTTCACCCCGAGCAGTCCACCAGCGCCATTGTGGTGCACCACCCCGCCGCCAAGTATTTCAATCTGTGAGTGGCGCAGCCGCCGGGGTTTCGGCCAGAACCGCTTCTAGCTTCTTCAGGCCGGCCTCGAGGTCATCCAGCGCAGCGGCCCGCAAGGTGATGTGCCCCACTTTGCGCCCAGGGCGCACCGCCTTGCCGTACCAGTGCAGGTGTGCGCCGGGAATTTCCAGCACCCGAGCGGTGTTGGGCCTCTGGCCGATCAGGTTGAGCATGGCCGAATGCCCCCTGGCCTCGGTAGCCCCCAAAGGCCATCCCAGCACAGCTCGCAGGTGGTTCTCGAACTGGCTGGTCTCGGCCCCCTCAATGGTCCAGTGACCAGAGTTATGTACCCTGGGGGCCATCTCGTTGGCCCAGAGGGTGCCCTCCACTTCGAATAGCTCGATAGCCAGCACCCCCACGTAGTCCAGTTTTTCCATCACGCGGAAGGCCATGCTTTCGGCCTCGTGCTGCAAGCGGGCCGGGGTCGCCGGGGCGGGCGCCAGGCTTTTGCGCAAGATGCCCCCGGTATGGTGGTTTTCCACCAGGGGGTAAAAGGCCACCTGACCGCTTCGGCTTCGCACCGACAGGATGGAAAGCTCCCGCTCAAACGGCACAAAGGCTTCCAAAATGAGGGGCTGGCCCCCTAGCTGGGCCCAGGCAGGCTCTACATCGGCCTGTGAGCGCAGGAGCTTCTGGCCCTTGCCATCGTAGCCCAGTCGGCGGGTTTTGAGCAAAGCCGGATAACCGGTGCGCTCCAGGCCATCCAGCAGGTCGTTGTGGGTCTGTACCGCGTAGAACAGGGGGGTAGGGATGCCCAGCCCCTGAAAAAAGGTCTTTTCGGCCAGCCGATCCTGGGCTACCTCGAGGGCTGCCGGCGGCGGGTACACGCTCAGGCGTTCGGCCAGCCAGGTCACCGCCCCCACCGGTACATTCTCGAACTCGTAGGTGATGAGCTCGAGGCCCTCGGCAAAGCGTTCCAGCACCGTCTCATCTGCATAATCGCCCACCACCAGCCCGGCAACCTGGCCCGCCGGAGCCTCTGCCACCGGATCCAAAAACCGGAAGCGAAGCCCCAGCGGATACCCTGCCAGAGCCAGCATTCGCCCCAGTTGTCCTCCACCCAAAACGCCTATCTGCACGCCTATAGCCTACTCGAGGATTACTGAAGGACCAAATAGGCTTCCAGTCCAATGTCGTTTCGCAGCTTGCGTGTACTCCATCAAGCTGCACGATAAGTTTGCAAGACCAAAATCTGCCCAGAAGTGACCCAAAAGCGATATACAAGTCCCTCGGACGCGCCCCCTGGCGCGGCAAGTGAAGGGCGCATTTAGCGCCGCTCACGCGCAGAGTTGGTATAAGACCAACTCCAGCCAGATACTCATCTTTCAGCGACGCACAAGGTGGAAGGGGGCGACAGGAGGTAAGTTTTCACACGCCTGTCCCCTGTCCCCCATTCCCTGCTTCATCGTTCCCATAATAGGCAAATTGCTCAGACAATGATGGTAAAAGACCTCGAACTTCACGCTGCACGGTGAACGCACAGCAATCGAGGGAGTGCCGAGTGTTCTGCGGGGCAAACAGGCCCTGGTCTCTTAGCCGTCTGCCTTGATCGAGGGGAGCATCAACCGCTCGATGGGACGCGCTGGCGGCCAGTGTTCAATGGAGGCCGGGTGACCTACCAGATAGCCCTGTACCAGGTCGCAGTCGTTTTCAAGTAACCACTCGAGCTGCTGGGGCGTTTCTACCCCCTCGGCCACCACGTCGGCCTCTAAGCTATGCGCCAGGTCTATGGCCGCCCGAACCAGTTTCTCGTCCCGCACACTGCTGCCAAGGTAACTGATAAAGCTGCGGTCTATTTTGAGGCGATCCAGGGGAAGCTGGCGCAAATAGCCCAGCGAAGCATAGCCGCTGCCAAAATCGTCAATCGCCACCCGTACCCCCAGGGCTTTGAACACACTGAGCACCCTTCGGGCCTGGTCAGGGTCGCGCAGCAGGACACTCTCGGTTATTTCCAGGGTGAGCCACCGGGGGTCTACCTGGGCATCGGTCAGTTGTTGCAATAGCTCCCGTACTACCTCCGGCTGCACCAGCGACTGGGTGGAAATGTTGAGCGACAGGCGGTAAGGCAGTTTGAGCTGATGCCATCGCTTTAGTTGTCCCAGGCCCTTCCGCAGAACCAGGAGATCCATCTGCTCGATTAGATGAACCTCTTCGGCCAAGGGTACAAACTCCGAGGCGCTCAGCACTTTACCCTGATAGGGCCAGCACAAAAGCGCTTCTGCCCCTTCTATACTGCGCTTCTTGAGATGCCAGATCGGCTGATACAGCAGCTCTAGTTGTTGCTCCTGGGTAGCCTTGCGCAAATCCGCTTCGAATTGCAGCCGCTCATCGGTATAAGGGCTTTTGGAGGGGTCGTAGATGACCACCCGGCTGCCCGAGTCCTTGGCCTGGTACATGGCAATATCGGCCACCTTGAGCAGTTCGACAAACGTGCGACCATCCTTGGGGAAGCTGGCGATACCCACGCTTACCCCCAGGCTGGGCAGGTTAAGCGCAGATTTGCCCATACCCAGGCTGCTGCGGATTGCTCTAGACATTCGAAACGCGACCTGCTGGGCCTGTTCTGCATCGGTGTTGAACAGAATGCAAGCAAACTCGTCCCCTCCCAGCCGGGCCAGCAGGTCATCGGATCGGAGTTGTTTGCTCAAGACCTGTGAAACCTCCACCAGCAGTTCGTCGCCCACATCGTGCCCCAGGGAGTCGTTGACGGTTTTGAAATTATCCAGATCGAGGTAGAGCAAGCTAAGCGGCACATCCTGTTGGGTCGCCCTGGTCAGTAACTCCTCGGCAGCCCGCCGCAAAGCCCGGCGGTTGGGGAGCTTGGTCAGCTCGTCGTGGTAGGCCATGTACTCCACATAAGCCTGCTGTTGTTTGCGTTCGCTGATGTCCCGCATCCCGACCACAATGCCTTGCAGCCGGCCCGATTCCTCCCATACAAAATTAACCAGGCTCTCGATCCAAACCAAGTATCCGTCCTTGTGCCGACAGGCGCACTCGGTTTTGTAGGCGCGCCGTTCCCGAATGGCTTGCAGACCTTGCTGCCGAATGGAGGGCCACTGTGCTGAATCGGCCAGTACTGATACAGGATGGCCGATGAGTTTCTCTGGCGTATATCCCAGAACCTCCTGCACAGAAGGGGTCACGTACTGCACCCTACCCCTGGAATCGAGCAGCAACACCACGTCCTGGATGGTGTTGGTAATCTGGCGCAGGCGATACTCCCGTTCTCTAAGGGCCTCTTCGGCTTGCCGCCGCTCGGTGACGTCACGCCCGCTAACCACACTACCAATGGGGTTGCCCTGTTCGTCACAGATAAAGTTGACCAGGGTATCAATCCAGAGGTAGTGACCCTCCACATGGCGGTAACGGGCCTCGAGGCGATAGGAACCCCCACTTGCCAAACTGCGCTCGGCCAGAATCATCGCCTTTTCACGGTCTTCTGGCGCCAGGTAATCGAAGACCAGCTGCCCGAGCAGCTGCTCGGGCTTGTACCCCAGCAAGCGCTCCACCGAGGGGGTGACGTAGCGCATGTAGCCCAGCGGATCGGTCAGGGCTACCACATCCTGCATGGCATTGGTAATTTGCCGGAGCATCTGCTCGCTCTGGCGCACCGCCTGCTCGGCCTGATAGCGCTCGGTTACGTCTCGAATTCCCGTCACCGCCCCCCGGTCGCGGCCCTGGGCATCGAACAGGAAGTTGATGGAGGCTTCCATCTGGAGTTCGCGGCCATCGGGCCGCACAAAGGTAAAGCGGGACTGGGCGTAAGGCTGTTCAGGAGTTGCAGCCGCCGACAGGGCTTGAAAGCGCTCAGACTGTTCGGCATCCAGAAGGCCATAAGCCGAGCGTCCCACAATCGCCTCAGGGGCAATGCCCACTACCTTCTGCACCGATGGGGTAACGTAGCGAACGATGGCATTTTCGTCGGTCAGCAGCACGATATCCTGAATGGCGTCCGTAATCTGCCGCAACATCTGCTCGCTTCTGCGCAGTTGCTCTTCGGCCTCGCGGCGGTCTTGAATCTGGCGGGCACCCAGCACTATACGCAAGGGCTGGCCCTCCGGGTCGTAGATAAAATCGAGGTTGGTCTCGAGCCAGACCCTTGAACCGTCCCTGTGGCGGTGCTGGTACTCCAGCCGCAGGGGTCGCTTGCCTTCGCGGGCGGCACGTACAGCTTCCAGCACCCACGAATGGTCTTCGAGGTCAAAGAAGTCAAACGCACTGCGGCCCAGCAGTTCGTCGGGATCGTACCCGAGCGCCGCTTTCACCGATGGCGTGACGTACTCGATGACGCCTTTCACGCTCAGCAGCATGACCACATCGCGCATGGAGTTGGTCAGTTCACGCAAACGCTGCTCGCTTTCGCGCACGGCCTGCTCGGCCTGATAGCGGGTAGTGACATCGCGCACCCCGACCACAGCCCCCTGAAACACCGCCTCTGTGAAAAGGAAGTTGATGGAGGCCTCCAGCACCCGTGGTCTGCCATCGGGGTGCTGGTACACAAAACCGACCTGGGCCGTATGCGCCTGGGGTGTGGCCGCCTGGGTCATCTCCCTGAAGATACGGGCCTGCTCCGCATCGAGCAGGCTGTAGGCCGAACGGCCCAGCACCTCCCCGGGCTTCAATCCTGCCACCGAATGTATGGAGGGGGTGGCGTACTGGATGTTGGCCTGATTGTCGAGCAACAGCACCACATCCTGCACTGTTTCGGCGATCTGCAAGAGGGTCTTTTCGCTTTTCTGGCGCTCTGCCTCGGCTTGCTCGAGGTCGGTAACATCTTGCCCTACAGAAAAGGTTCCGATAACCCGTCCGTTTTCATCGCGCAGCAAGGCGTTATTCCACAAAACCCGCCTGCGTTCTTTGTTTCGGGTCAGGATACTGTTTTTGTACTGGGGTACCAGATCCCCATTCGCCATGGCCCGTTCAAAAATTTCCCGGACGCCCTCTTCAACCGGAATGAACCAATCGAACCAGTTTTGCCCGGCCAGCTGCGGCCATGTCCAGCCGGTAAGCTCGAGGAAATAGCGGTTACAGAAAACAATCCGGCCCTCCCGGTTGAGCTTGACCACCAGCAGTTTGGCATCTTCAAAGACTTCCTCCGCTTGGCGTTCAGAGTGCTCATACTTTCGCTCGAATAGGGTAAGTTGCCTGTACAAAAACCCCACCAGAGCAACAAAAAGCACTCCGGCGATTACCAAACCCCAGGGCTGGGGCAGCCTATGCAAGCCCACAATCACAAGCCCCACCAGCACGGCTGCCAGCAGTGCCCGTTGATAGGCTTGCTTGCCCTTGCTCACCCTTCTTAGTTTAGAGCATCGCCCGCCCTATTCCCGTCAAAAATCCACCTTGTCACCTTTCCCGACGAGGGTCGGGGTCGGCCAGAACCGACTCGGTCTGGGTTTTGCGGTACGCTTCCAGTGCCCTTTTACACTGGGGGTATTTGTTACCCAGGATGCTCGCGGCCAGCAGCGCCGCATTCACCGCCCCGGCCCGGCCAATCGCCAGGGTACCCACCGGCACGCCCGCCGGCATCTGCACGATAGACAAAAGGGAATCCAGCCCCTTCAAGGTTTTGGATTCCACCGGAACCCCCAGCACCGGAAGGCTGGTTTTGGCGGCGGTCATACCCGGAAGATGAGCTGCCCCACCGGCCCCGGCAATGATGACCTCGAGGCCCCGCGCTTCGGCTTGCTCGGCATACTCAAACAGCAAGTCCGGCGTTCGATGGGCCGAAACCACCCGCACCTCGTATGGAATCTGGAGCTGCTCGAGGGTTTGTGCGCTGTGCTGCATGGTTTCCCAGTCCGACCGAGAACCCATGATGATACCAACCAGGGGGTATTGTGGCATATCCATTGATACGCAGTTTATCGCATGACGCTTTTGTGCTTGACCCAAGGCACTTCACTAACGCGCTTTTTCACAGACCTAGTGTCCGGCTTGGGACGCTACTACCACCTGGCGCACAGACACCAGCCCGTCCCCCAGGGGATCGTCCTCTTCCCGAGATCATCCCTTGGCGCACCGCAAGGCGCTATCAAGGTGCAAAACCTTTAGAACAAACCGCTTAGCTCAAAAGCTGTTATTCCCCAGCGTAAGGGGTAGTGTAACAGAAATTGACCATAACGCAACCCGATTTTTCTTGCACCTGGTTGACCTAGATTGAGTTTCAAGCGCCCGTCGGCGCAAGGAGAACAAAAATGAGCAAAACACCCATCACGGTAGCTTTTGGCGATGGCATCGGCCCGGAGATTATGCGGGCAGTGCTGCAAATTCTAGACGCGGGAGGGGCCGAGATTGAACCCGAAATCATCGAGATTGGCGAAAACGTCTACCAGCGCGGACACACCAGTGGTATCGAGGAAAGCGCCTGGGAAAGCTTGCGGCGCACCAAAGTATTCCTCAAGGCCCCCATCACCACCCCCCAGGGTGGGGGCTACAAAAGCCTCAACGTAACCGTGCGCAAAACCCTGGGCCTGTATGCCAATGTGCGCCCCGTGCAAAGCTACGAGCCCTTCGTCACCACCAAGCACAAGTCCATTGACCTGGTGATTGTGCGGGAGAACGAAGAAGACCTCTACGCCGGCATCGAGTACCAGCAAACCGACGAGGTCACCATGGCCCTCAAGCTCATTTCCAAGCCAGGTACCGAACGGATTGTGCGCTATGCCTACGAGTTCGCCCGCCGCAACGGACGCAAAAAGGTCACCTGCATCTCCAAAGACAACATTATGAAAATTACCGATGGGCTCTTTCACAAGATGTTCGACGAGATTGGGGCCGAATACCCGGAGCTACACAAGGAGCACATGATTGTGGACATCGGCGCAGCTCGTCTGGCCGAGATACCCGAGCGCTTCGATGTGATTCTGGCTCCGAACCTGTATGGTGATATTCTCTCGGATATCGCCGCCGAGGTGGCCGGTTCGGTAGGTCTGGCGGGCTCGGCCAATGTGGGCGACGATTGCGCCATGTTCGAGGCTGTACACGGCAGTGCACCGGATATTGCTGGCAAGGGCATCGCCAACCCCTCCGGGCTGTTGCAGGGCGCCATCCTGATGCTGGTGCATATTGGTCAGCCCGAGGCCGCCGCCCGTATCAAGAATGCCTGGCTCAAAACCCTGGAAGACGGCATTCACACAGCAGACATTTACGATGAACGGGTCAGCGAGAAAAAGGTGGGCACCGAAGCGTTTGCCCAGGCCGTAATCGAGCGGCTGGGCCAGCTACCTGAACGCCTGCGGCCTGCCAGGTTTGGCGAGGCCAGCAAGGAGCCCATGGTGCCCCTTATGGTTCGGAACCCCAAACCGGCCCACAAGGAGCTTGTCGGAATTGACGTGTTCTTCAACTGGCGTGGCACCAAACCTGAGGAGCTGGCCAGGCTTTTGGAGCCCCTTTCCACCCCCAAACTCAAGCTCGCACTCATCACCAACCGCGGGGTGAAGGTATGGCCAGGGGGTTTCCCCGAAACCTTCCGCACCGACCACTGGCGGGGGCGCTTCATGGCCCAGAACGGAACCCCCAACCATCACGACATTGTAGAACTGATGGGCAAAATTGCCGCCGCCGGGATGGACTTTATCAAGACCGAACACCTCTACAACTTCGATGGCAAACCAGGGTATTCGTTGGGACAGGGGCAGTAGAGCAGACCAGGGAGGTTACCGGGGTAGGATTTCGAGAACAGTTAACCTGGCCTTCGACTTTGGGTAAGCACCCAGGAGGAGCGCGAACTAAAGGTCTCGGGCCACACCTAGCATCGTTTGCTTTTGGCTTTTGCCTTCGACATTTGACTACGAGGCTGATCCAACCCTTCCCCCAGGTTCCAACGGTAGACTATGCCCAATGGAGTCCAGAAGGCGCTTTGGTCATCGCAGGGTGGTTGTTGAAGGCGACATAGACAGCCTGGGGCACGTCAACAACACCGTTTACTTGCGCTACATCGAAGACTGTGTGACCGCCCATGCCGAGAGTGTCGGAATGGGCCTACCCCGCCTGCGGCAACTGGGGGTGATTCCGGTGGTACACCGCCACACCATCACCTACCACCGTTCGGCCCTTCTGGGAGATGAGCTCGAGGTCAGCACCGAGATTGTGGCCTTCCGGAGCTTTCGCGCCACCCGCCACAACAGGATAGAGCGAGCCGGGGTCTTGCTGGTGGAGTGCCAGACCGAGTGGGTCTGGGTTGACCCCCTGCGTGGGCGCCCCAAGGCAGTTCCGAAGGAGATCCAAGCAGCTTTTGGGCTAATCTAAGGCTATGAGCCTTCCCATCCGGCGAGTTACCTTTTACAAGCACGGTCTGGGTTTCTTTGAGCGGCAAGGGCTTTTTGTGGGGAACGAGCTACGCCTCGAGTTCCCCCGCGCAGCCATGGACGACGTTCTCAAGAGCCTGGTAGTGATTAGCCAGACCGGGCAGGTGCTGGGACTGGAGTTCGAAACCCCGCCCGACCGCAACCCAAAAGTGAGCCGCCAGCCCCTGGAGCTCTCCCCCGAGCAAAGCCTGACCGACCTGATTAAGGCATTTCGCGGACGCCTGGTGCGGGTACGGGCGGGGAGCGAGACCCTAGAGGGCCAGTTGATCGGCGCTGAACTCGAGGGCGAAGAGCACCTCAAACGGGGCAGGCTGAGTTTGTATCTGCCAGCAGAAAAGGTGGTGAGGGTACTGGAGCTACCCCAGGTTGAGCGGGTAGATCTGCTGGACGAAGGGGCCAGCCGCGACCTGGAGTTTTTTCTGCGCACTGCCGCTACCAACGAGGAGCGCAGCAGCGCCCTATTGCGCCTGAGCGAGGGCCGCCATGACCTGCGGGTAAGCTACATTGGCCCCGCCCCGGCCTGGCGGGTGAGCTACCGGCTCCTGGCCGACAGCCCCGAAAACGCCCCCGACCCCAACAGCCGCGAAATTCTGCTACAGGGCTGGGGGCTTTTCGACAACACCCTGGACGAAGACCTGGAAAAGGTGCAGCTATCGCTGGTGGCTGGAATGCCGGTCTCGTTTCGCTACGCCCTGCACCAGCCCCATACCCCTGAGCGTCCACTGGTAGAGGACGAAGAACGCACCGTGGAAGGCCCCATTGAGTATCAAGCAATACACGCAAGCAGGGAACCATCCTTTATTGAGTATGAGAGGCCCGCGCCAGCCGCTGCGGCGCTCGCCTTGCGGGCTCGAATTGATGACGAGGTGGAAAAGTCCAATCAGGCCATCGCCAGCGGCGCCGAGCGGGGGGCACTTTTTGCGTATCGGATTGAGCACCCGGTAAGCGTACGGCGGGGCCAGTCGGCCATGGTGCCCATTCTCAGCGCCCGGCTTTCAGGGCGGCGGGAGCTGTTATTCAATGAGCGCAAACAAGACAAAAACCCCGTCGCCAGCTTGCGCTTCAAAAACACCACCGGACTCTCGCTCGAGCGTGGGCCGGTCACGGTGCTCGAGGAGGCCGAATAAGCGGGCGAAGCCGTGCTGGACTACAGCCCGGACGGGGCGGAGATTATCGTGGCCTACGCAGTGGAGTTGGGCGTGCAGGTACGCACCCAGGAACGAAGACAAAACCGCACGGCCAAACTCTTGCTCAAACCTGGCTATCTACTCGTTCAGAAATACAACATCCAGCACACCCACTACGAAATCCAGAACAACACCCGCAAACCCGTGGAGGTTGTAATTGAACACAACCGTCAGCCCGGATACGCTTTATTCGATACCCCCGAGCCCGCCGAAAGCACCAGCGAGGTAGCCCGCTGGCGGGTATTTTGTGAAGCCCAGAGCCAGTCCCGGCTCGTGGTAGCCGAACGCCAGCTACAAGCCCGACGCGAAGAGGTTCGTCAGCTAAAAATGAAAGCGCTGGAGTCTTACTTCAAGGGGCAGTATCTCGACTCGGCCAGTTATGCCAAACTCAAGGCTCTGCTGGCCCTCTATGAGCAGCTCGACAGCCTCGAGGCCGAGCAGAATCGCCTGGAAAAGGAACGTCAAAAAATCCACACTCGACAAACCCAGATCCAGGGCAACCTGGCTCCCCTGGGCAACGCAGGCGAAGAGGGTCGGCTACGTTCGCGCCTGGTGGGTGAGTTGGAGCGGCTCGAGGATGCGCTGCAAACCCTGGAGGCGCAAGAAGCGGGGCTGGTTGCCCAAAAAGAAACACTACAACAGCAAATCGAAAAAGCGCTGGAGCAGTTGGAATAAGCCAGGCTTTTATCACAACCCTCGGATTAGCTTGAGTAGAGGATAGGGATTAGCCGAGAACTTTCTAACCGAGCGCAACACCGGCCACTTTTTGAGGTGCAAGAGGCTCAGGATTACATCTCGTAAGTA